>NZ_JCACHA010000033.1:0-4401 GCF_059503625.1 Skermanella sp. | reverse complement strand
CCACGTCCTTGTGGCGGAACAGGGCGTTGTCGTCGAAGTTCATCTTGGCGTCGAGGGCGATGATCTCGCCCGCGCCGGTCACGACCAGCGGGTTGATCTCGACCGTCGAGGCGTCCAGCTCGACGAAGGCCTTGTAGGCGGCCATGACGAACTTGACGGCGGCGGCGACCTGCTTGCCTTCCAGGCCGAGGCCGAAGGCGATCTTGCGGGCATGAAAGCCGGAGATGCCGGTGGCGGGATCGACCGCGACCTTCAGGATCTTCTCGGGGTTGTTGTGGGCGACCTCTTCGATCTCCATCCCGCCTTCGGTCGAGGCCATGATGGTGACGCGGGAGGTGGCGCGGTCCAGCAGCAAGCCCAGATACAGCTCGCGCTTGATGTCGCAGCCTTCCTCGATGTAGAGGCGCTTCACTTCCTTGCCGGCGGGTCCGGTCTGCTTGGTCACAAGCACCTGGCCCAGCATTTCGCCGGCATTGGCCGCCACGTCGGCGACCGACTTGACGACGCGGACGCCGCCCTTGCCTTCGGGGTTGTTCTGGAAACGGCCGGCGCCGCGGCCGCCCGCATGGATCTGGGACTTCACGACCCAGACCGGACCGCCCAGCTCGTTTGCGACCTTCTCGGCTTCCGCCGGGCTGAAGGCGACTCCTCCGCGCGGTACGACGACACCGTAGCGCTTGAGCAGGGCCTTGGCCTGATACTCATGGATATTCATTGAGGCCCTCCCTGGGCATTTCACTACGTTCAATCGCCTGAAACCGGTACCTGATCGCCGGTACCTGATCGCCGGTACCTGATCGTAGGTCGGTCTAGAGCGAAGCGGCAGCCGACAAGCCGGCGCGTCTATGTCGGCTGCCGCTTCGCTCTAGACCGACCTACGCAGATTGGCGAGGCTGACCGGTCGGAGCTTCTGAACGCGCTATTATTCTTTGGGTCCGGATCGCGGACAAGATGCCCACGATCCGGAACGTTGGTAAGAGTCTTACAGCAAGCCGGCGGCCCGTGCCCACTTATACTTTGCGCCTAGCACCGCCACCGGCGTTTCGGTGGAGTACGGATAGGCTACGATGCCGTGCTGATAGAGGTAATCCGCAGCTTCCTCGACCTCGACGTCGCCGGCCAAAGACGCCACCACCGGCTTGTCGATGCCCTTGTCGCGCATCTCCTGCACGACTTCGATGATCACCTTGGCGAAGACCATCGGCGGGGTGATGATCGTGTGCCAGTAGCCCAGGATCAGCGAGTGGATGCGCTCGTCCTCCAGACCCAGGCGGACGGTGTTCTGGTAGGTGGTCGGCGGCTCGCCGCCCGTGATGTCCACCGGGTTGCCGGCGGCGCCGAACGGCGGGATGAACTTGCGGAACGCCGCGTCCAGATCGGACGGCATCGCCATCAGGTTCAGGCCGTTGTCGACGCAGGCATCCGACAGCAGCACGCCGGAACCGCCGGCGCCCGTGATGATGACCACGTTCTCGCCCTTGGGGGTCGGCAGGACCGGCACGCCGCGCGCGAACTGGAGGAGATCCTGGAGGGAGCGGGCGCGGATGACGCCGCTCTGCTTGAGCACGTCCTCGTAGATCTTGTCGTTGCCGGCAAGCGCCCCGGTGTGGGAGCTGGCGGCGCGGGCGCCGAGCGAGGTGCGGCCCGCCTTCAGCACGACCACCGGCTTCTTCTTGGAGACCCGCTTGGCGGCGTCGGAGAACGCGCGGCCGTCCTTCAGGTCTTCAAGGTGCATGGCGACGATCTGGGTGTTGTCGTCATGCTCGAAGAAGGTCAGCAGGTCGTCTTCGTCGATATCGGACTTGTTTCCAAGGCCGACGATGGCGGAAACGCCCATCTTGGACGAACGGCTGAAGCCGATGATCGCCATGCCGATGCCGCCGGACTGGGACGACAGCGCCGCCTTGCCCTTGACGTCGAACGGCGTGCAGAACGTCGCGCACAGGTTCATCGGGGTATAGTAGAAGCCGTAAATGTTCGGCCCCATCAGGCGGATGTCGTATTTCCGCGAGATTTCGACCAGCTCGTCCTGGCCCTCGACGTTGCCGGTCTCGGCAAAGCCCGACGGGATCAGGATCGCGCCGGCGATGCCCTTTTCACCGACTTCGGTCAGCGCACCGGCGACGAACTTGGCGGGAATGGCGAAGACGGCGATATCGACGTTGCCGGGGATGTCCTTGACGCTTCGATAGGCCTTGTAGCCCAGGACTTCGTCCAGCTTGGGATGGACCGGGTAGATCTGGCCCTTGTAGCCGCCGTTGATGAGGTTCTTCATCACGGAGTTGCCGATCTTGCCGTTCTCCGGCGACGCACCGATGACCGCGACGCCTTCGGGCTTCATGATGCGGTTCATCTTGTCGAGGATCTGCTCCTCGTTCGGACGATACCGCTGAACCTTGACTTCGAAGTCGAGCACGATGCGGACGTCGGCGGCGGTGGCGCCGTCGGCACGGGCGAATACGGGGTTCAGGTCGAGCTCGACGATTTCCGGCACTTCGTCGACCAGACGGGAAACGTTGACCAGGATGTTCGCCAGCGCTTCGCGGTCCACCGGATCGGAACCACGGACGCCCTTCAGCATTTCGGCGGCCTGGATGCCGTCGAGCATCGACAGCGCGTCTTCGTGGGTGACGGGGGCGAGGCGGAAGGTGATGTCCTTGAGGACTTCGACCAGAATGCCGCCGAGACCGAAGGCGACCAGCTTGCCGAAGCTCGGGTCGGTGACGGCGCCGACGATGACTTCCTGGCCGCCCTTCAGCATCTGCTGAACCTGGATGCCGTGGATGTCGGCCTTGGCGTCGTAGGCCTTGGCGTTGTCGACGATCTTCTGGTAACCGGCGCGGACTTCGTCTGCGCTGTTGACGCCGACCAGCACGCCGCCGGCTTCGGTCTTGTGCAGGATCTGGGGGGAGACGATCTTGAGCACGACCGGGAAGCCCATGCCTTCGGCCATCTTGACGGCTTCGTCGGCGGACTTGGCAAGGCCTTCCTGCGGCACGGGGATGCCGTAGAGGTCGCAGAGTTCCTTGGCTTCCGGAGCGGTCAGGCTGTCGCGGCCTTCGGCCTTCGCCTTGCCGAGCAGACGGCTGACGATTTCCTTGGAGTTTGCTTTATCGATTACCGCAGTCATTGGGGTTTCCTCTTCCGATCAATTTCCGGAGTTTCCCGCTTGGTGCAGGCCCCGCTTGTTGCAGGCAATGGAGGGGCGTTCGCGGAACGGCCGTCGCTCCACAGGGTCGAATTCTTTTTGAAAGTGCGGCGGGGACTTTGGAAGATCCCCGCCGGTTCTAAGGCCCTTACTCGGCAGCGAGCCGCGTGGCCTGCCCGACCGCGCCGGAGTTCTTGATCTCGGCGATCCGGTTGTCGTCGAAACCCAGCACATCGCGCAGGATTTCTTCCGTGTGCTCGCCCAGCAGCGGCGAGCGGGTCACTTCGGTCGGGCTGTCCGACAGCTTGATCGGGTTGCCGACGCTCAGATACTTGCCGCGGGTCGGATGATCGACCTCGACGATCGTGCCGGTGGCGCGCAGCGACTGGTCCTCGGAGATCTCCTTCATGGACAGGATCGGTCCGCAGGGGATGTCGTACTTGTTGAGGATCTCCATGGCCTCGAACTTGGTCTTGGTCATGGTCCACTGCTCGACCGTCGCGAAGATGTCCTTCAGCTTGGGCAGGCGGGCGGCGGGCTTGGCGTATTCCGGATCGGTGATCCATTCCGGCTTGCCGATGACGGTGCAGATCTTCTCCCAGACGGGGGCCTGGGTGATGAAGTAGATATAGGCGTTGGGATCGGTCTCCCAGCCCTTGCACTTCAGGATCCAGCCGGGCTGGCCGCCGCCCGAGGCATTGCCGGCGCGCGGCACGGTGTCGCCGAACTCGCCGTGCGGATACTGCGGGTATTCCTTCAGCGGACCGTGGGCCAGACGCTGCTGGTCGCGCAGCTTGACGCGGCAGAGGTTCAGCACGCCGTCCTGCATGGCCGCCAGCACCTGCTGGCCGCGCCCCGAGGTGTTGCGCTGGTAGAGCGCCGCCACGATGCCGAGCGCCAGATGCAGGCCGGTGCCGCTGTCGCCGATCTGGGCGCCGGTCACCAGCGGCGGGCCGTCGTCGAAGCCCGTGGTGGAGGCAGCACCGCCGGCGCACTGCGCCACGTTCTCATAGACCTTGCAGTCTTCGTAGGGTCCCGGACCGAAGCCCTTGACCGACGCCACGATCATGCGCGGGTTGAGTTCCTGGATGCGCTCCCACGAGAAACCCATCCGCTTCAGGACGCCGGGAGCGAAGTTCTCGACCAGCACGTCGCAGGTCTTGACCAGCTCTTCCAGGACCTTCTTGCCCTCGGCCGACTTGGTGTCGAGCGTGATCGAGCGCTTGTTGTGGTTCAGCATCGTGAAGTAGAGG
>NZ_JCACHA010000032.1:0-4414 GCF_059503625.1 Skermanella sp. | reverse complement strand
GCGACATGTACTTGCCGCCCAACAGGCTCTCGCTCGCGATCACCGCCACGGTGTCCTTGGGCAGCTTGATGCTGGGGTCGATCGACATGTGGACGACGGCAAGATAGGTGCTGGGGTCGAGCGTCTGGCTCGTGACGGTACCTACCTTGACGCCGCTGATGCGCACGTCGCTGCCGCTTTGCAGACCGCCGACGCTGGAGAAATTGGCCGTGACCTCGTAGCCATCGACACGTCTCAGGTCGGCGCTGGTATAGGCAAAGACCAAAAAGAAACCCGCCACGACGATGACGACACCGCCGAGCACGGTTTCAATGGTATTCCTGCGCATTCAAAATCCCTCGGTGGATAACCCTGGTCCGGTCCGGCGCCGACGGCCGGTCAGCTTGGCGTCCAGGGTTCGTAGTCGCCGGTGGCGCGCTCCCGGACGCCGCCTTCCAGCGTGTGTCCCGGCGGCCGGTATGCCGTCAGGCTGCCGGTGGCGTTGGGTGTGTGGGGCTTCTGCCAGGGCTTGTGGAAGGCGCTGCCCTCCTTCAACGGTTCCTTGACCGTGTGGTGCAGCCAGCCGTGCCATTCCGGCGGAACCTTGGAAGCTTCCGGCTCGCCGTTATAGAGCACCCAGCGGCGCTCGCGCTGGCCGGTGGCCTTCTTGTCGCGATAGTACGCGTTGCCGAACGAATCGGTGCCGACCAGCTCGCCACGGCGCCACGTGAACAGGCGGATTTGTAGGTTCGACATAAACGTGTTGAAGGAGATACGTTCTTTCATGGCCGCTCGCTGACACGGGGACGAACCCCATTTACGTACTTTTTCGTCGGGGCGGAATATGGCACCTGGGTTTGTCCGCGTCCAGCCGGACAGCGCAAATGCCGCGGAATAACGGACCGCTCTCCGAACGGCTGCCCTGACGGTCCGCGAATCGGGACGCCCGATCGCATGATTCTGCGCCCCCCTGTCAACGGGTTTACGCGGCCCCGGCAGCCGGCTACGCTGCCATCCACATTCCCCCCACATGACGATTCAGTGGCTCCCCGAGCACACCGGCACACATCATTTGGTGTCGGGCGGAACGTCAACCTCAAAATCTTGTTGCCTACACCAGAACTTGTGGCACACTCCGGACCAAGCACAGGATATCGCGGCCCGCTGCTCCAACAGCGCTGCGACAAGGTCGGCCTCACCTCCAGGCCGCTCGCCGGTGCCGGGATCGAGATCGGGCTGACACAGCGCCAAGCTAAACAGGGATTACTGAGATGCGGATTGAGCGACGCTTTACGACCGAAGGACGGGACGCCTATGACGGCATCGAATTCCGCACCACCACCAGCGAGATTCGCAATCCCGACGGTTCGGTCGTTTTCCAGCTCGCCAACGTCGATGTCCCGGCCGATTGGAGCCAGGTCGCCTGCGATATCCTGGCGCAGAAGTATTTCCGCAAGGCCGGCATTCCGGCCGTCCTGAAGGCGGTCGAGGAAAACACCGTCCCCAGCTGGCTGTGGCGCAAGGTCGCCGACGAGGAAGCGCTGAAGCGCGTCTCGAAGGAGAGCCGCAAGGTCGGCGAAACCTCGGCCCGTCAGGTCTTCGACCGTCTGGCCGGAACCTGGACCTACTGGGGCTGGCACGGCGGCTATTTCGACGCCGAGTCGGACGCCCGCGCCTTCTTCGACGAGATGCGCTACATGCTGTGCCGCCAGATGGCGGCTCCCAACAGCCCGCAGTGGTTCAACACCGGCCTGCACTGGGCCTACGGCATCGATGGCCCGGCGCAGGGCCACTACTACGTCGATTTCCGCACCGGCGAGCTGACCGCGTCCGAGTCGGCCTATGAGCACCCGCAGCCCCACGCCTGCTTCATCCAGGGCGTGCGCGACGATCTGGTCGGCGACGGCGGCATCATGGACCTGTGGGTGCGCGAGGCGCGCCTGTTCAAGTACGGCTCCGGCACCGGCTCCAACTTCTCCAAGGTCCGCGGCGACGGCGAGAAGCTGTCGGGCGGCGGCCGGTCCTCCGGCCTGATGAGCTTCCTGAAGATCGGCGACCGCGCCGCCGGCGCCATCAAGTCGGGCGGCACCACCCGCCGCGCCGCCAAGATGGTCACGGTCGATCTCGACCACCCCGACATCGAAGCCTATATCGACTGGAAGGTCACGGAAGAGCAGAAGGTCGCTGCCCTTGTCGCCGGCTCCAAGCTGGCGTCGCGCCACATGAACGCGGTCATGCTGGCAGCCACCGAAGGCTTCTCCCCGACCGATCCCAAGCGCCTCGACCCCAAGGAAAACAAGGCGCTGAAGAAGGCGATCGTGGACGCCCGCAAGGACATGATCCCCGAGAACTACGTCCAGCGCGTGATCCAGTTCGCCGGCCAGGGCTACACCTCGATCAAGTTCAAGACCTACGACACGGACTGGGACTCGGAAGCCTACCTGACCGTCTCCGGCCAGAACTCCAACAACTCGGTCCGGATCTCCAACGACTTCATCGAAGCCGTGCTGGACGACGCCGACTGGCAGCTGATCCGCCGCACCGACGGCAACGTCCACAAGACCCTGAAGGCCCGCGACCTGTGGGAAAAGATCGGCGAAGCCGCCTGGGCCTGCGCCGATCCGGGGGTACAGTTCGACACCACCATCAACGAGTGGCACACCTGCCCCGCGTCGGGCCGGATCAACGCGTCGAATCCGTGCTCGGAATACATGTTCCTGGACGATACGGCCTGCAATCTGGCGTCCCTGAACCTGATGACCTTCCGTCGTCCGGACGGCCAGTTCGACATCGAGTCGTTCGAGCATGCCTGCCGCCTCTGGACCGTCGTGCTGGAAATCTCGGTGCTGATGGCGCAGTTCCCGTCCAAGGAGATCGCCCAGCTCAGCTACGAGTTCCGCACCCTCGGCCTCGGCTACGCCAATCTCGGCGGCCTGCTGATGGCCGCCGGCCTGTCCTATGACAGCGACGAGGGCCGCGCCCTGTGCGGCGCCATCACCGCCGTCATGACCGGCGTGTCCTATGCCACCTCGGCCGAGATGGCGCAGGAGCTCGGGACATTCCCGGCCTACGACGTCAACCGCGACCACATGCTGCGGGTCATCCGCAATCACCGCCGCGCCGCCCACGGCACGACTGAGAACTACGAGGGCCTGTCGGTCCTGCCGGTCGCCATCAAGGCCGAGCAGTGCCCCGATCAGGATCTGGTCGCGGCGGCCCGCCGCGCCTGGGACAACGCCCTGGAACTGGGCGAGCTGTACGGTTTCCGCAACGCCCAGTCCACGGTGATCGCCCCGACCGGCACGATCGGTCTGGTGATGGACTGCGACACCACCGGCATCGAGCCGGACTTCGCCTTGGTGAAGTTCAAGAAGCTGGCCGGCGGCGGCTACTTCAAGATCATCAATCGGGTCGTTCCGGAAGCCCTCGCCAAGCTCGGCTATACACCGGAGCAGATCGGCGAGATGGAGCGGTATGCGGTCGGTCACGGCACGCTGAAGACCGCCCCCGGCGTCAACCATGCGGCGCTGATGGCGAAGGGCTTCACCGAAGAGACCCTGAAGACCATCGAGCAGAGCCTTGGCAACGCCTTCGACATCAAGTTCGCCTTCAACAAGTGGTCGCTGGGCGTCGAATTCTGCACCGAAGTGCTGGGCATCCCGGCCGCCGCGCTGGACGATTTCGGCTTCGACATGCTGGCGCATCTGGGCTTCTCCCGCGCCGACATCGACGCCGCCAACACCTATTGCTGCGGCGCCATGACGCTGGAAGGCGCTCCCTTCCTGAAGGACGAGCACCTGTCGGTGTTCGACTGCGCCAATCCCTGCGGCCGCATCGGCAAGCGGTATCTCTCGACCGAGAGCCACATCCACATGATGGCGGCGGCTCAGCCCTTCATCTCGGGCGCCATCTCCAAGACCATCAACATGCCGAACGCCGCGACGGTCGAGCAGTGCAAGGACGCCTATATGCTGTCCTGGCGCCTCGGCACCAAGGCCAACGCGCTGTACCGCGACGGTTCCAAGCTCAGCCAGCCGCTGTCCAGCAGCATCCTGGAAGGCGTCGACGAGTCGGAGGAGAGCGATACCGTCCAGGCCATCATCGACGCCCCGCCCGCCCAGCGCGCCCCGATGGTCGCCGAGCGGATCGTCGAAAAGGTCATCGAGCGGATGCGCGAGAAGGCCGAGCGCGAGAAGCTGCCGCACCGCCGCAAGGGCTAGACCCAGAAGGCCGTCGTCGGCGGTCACAAGGTCTACCTGCGGACCGGCGAGTACGAGGACGGCCGCCTGGGCGAGATCTTCATCGACATGCACAAGGAGGGCGCTGCCTTCCGGTCGCTGATGAACAACTTCGCCATCGCGATCTCGATCGGCCTCCAGTACGGCGTGCCGCTGGAAGAGTTCGTCGAGGCATTCACCTTCGTCCGTTTCGAGCC
>NZ_JCACHA010000031.1:0-4418 GCF_059503625.1 Skermanella sp. | reverse complement strand
AGCAGCAGCGTACCGCCATGGGCTTGCTCGAAGGTGCCGACCTTGCGCGGCAGGCCGTCCTGGCCGTGCTCGGTGCCGAACAGCTCCACTTCCAGCCGGTCCGGCCGCATGGTGGCGCAGTTCAGGCCGACGAAGGGGCCGTCGCCGCGCCGGGAGCGGGCGTGGATCAGCCGGGCCACCACTTCCTTGCCGGAGCCGGCGGGACCGGTGATCAGGACGCGGCTGCCGGTCGGGGCCACCTTCTCGATCGAGTTGCGGACCTGGTTGATCGTCGAGGACTTGCCGATCAGTTCGGTCTGGCCGCCGGCCCTAAGGCGCAGCTCCTCGTTCTCGCGGCGGAGACGGGCGGCTTCGATAGCGCGCTCGACCAGTACCAGCAGCCGGTCCGCCTTGAACGGCTTCTCGATGAAGTCGTAGGCGCCCTGCTTGATCGCGGAGACGGCGGTTTCGATCGTGCCGTGGCCGCTGATCATGATGACCGGCAGGTTGGGATGGTCGCGCTTCAGCTCGGCCAGGATCTGGATGCCGTCGAGACGGCTGCCCTGGAGCCAGATGTCCAGAATGACCAGGCTTGGCCTTCGGGCACCGACGGCGGCCAACGCCTGATCGGCGTCTCCGGCCTGACGGGTCTTCATGCCTTCGTCTTCGAGGATACCCGAAATCAGCATCCGGATATCGGCTTCGTCATCGACGATCAGAATGTCATGCGCCATAGCGACTCTGTTTCTGCTCTAGATCTTCGGCGGCCACGGCCGGCGCGGAAATTTCGGACTTGGGAATCACCAGACGGACCTGGGCACCGACTCCGGAGGGCCGGTCTTCGAGCACGAGTTCTCCGCCATGATCCTCCATTACCTTTTTGACGATCGCGAGGCCGAGGCCGGTGCCCTTGGCCCGCGTCGTGACATAGGGTTCGGTCAGCCGGTCGCGTTCCTCGTGCGGCAGGCCCTTGCCGTTGTCGGCGATGACGATCGCGACGCGATCGTCATGGACTTCAAGGCTCAAGTCGATCTGGCCGGGCGGCAGGACGGTACCCTCCGGCGCCGGGCGGCCCTCGATCGAATCGACGGCGTTCTGGAGCAGGTTGGTAAGGGCCTGGGAGATCTGCCGGCCGTCGCACGGCACCGTCAGGGCGCCTTGCGGAAGGTTGGCCGTGAACTTGATGCCGGGATGGGCGCTGGATTGAAGGAACACTGCCTGACGACACAACTCGTTTACGTTCTGTGGCTTCATCACCGGACTGGGCATCCGCGCGAACGCGGAGAACTCGTCGACCATCCGTCCGATATCGTCCACCTGACGCACGATGGTATCGGTACACATCTGGAACGTCTCGGGGTCGCTGGTGATTTCCTTGAGGTATTTTCTGCGCAATCGCTCGGCGGAGAGCTGAATCGGGGTCAGCGGGTTCTTGATCTCGTGCGCGATGCGACGCGCGACATCGGCCCAGGCAGCCTTGCGTTGAGCCGACAACAGCTCGGTAACGTCATCGAAGGTCACTACGAAGCCGCGAATCTCGTTTCCGACCGACTCAGCGGCGACTCGGACCAGCAGGGTCCGTGCGGTCCCTGCCCGCCTGAGCTGGACCTGCGCTTCCATCAGTTTCGTGGGTCTGCGCCGGATGGTGCCGAGCAATTCGCCCATCTCGGGCGCCACATCGACCAGCCTGCGCCCGATCAGGATCTCCGGGTCGTCGACGCCGAGCAGATGAGCGCCGGACAGGTTCGGCAGGTTGATGCGGCCTTCATGGTCCAGTCCGACGACACCGGCGGAAACGCCGGCCAGCACGGTTTCGGTGAAACGCCGGCGCAGGTCGAGCTGGCGGTTCGCTTCGATCAGCTCGCGACGCTGGCTCTCCAGCTGGCTGGTCATGCGGTTGAAGGCCCGGCTCAGGGTGCCGAGTTCATCTTCCGGCAGCAGTTCCGGCACACGGGCGCCCATGTCGCCCGCCCTCACCCGCTCCGCCGCCCCGATCAGGGAGCCGATCGGCGCCACCAGCGCCGTCGCGAAGTTCAGGCCGATCCAGACGGCGGCGAGCAGCAGCAGCAGGGCCACGACGACGAAGATCAGGGTGAAGGTGATCTGTAGGCTGGAGCGCTTGCCCTCCAGCTCGGCATAGGCGTCGGCAGCGTCCTGTGCGGCCTCCATATGGCTGAGGACGCGCGGCTCGACCAGCCGGCCGACGAACAGGAAGGTATCGACGAAGCGGTCGAGCCGAACCAGCGCCCGGACGCGGTCGTCGGTGTCGGTCACCATCAGGACGACCTCGCCCTGCCGGGCGCGCTCCAGCGAGCTTTCCGGGATCGGCTCGAACTCCAGGGTAAAGGACAGGCCGGAGCGGGCCAGCATCCTGCCGCTGCCGTCGAACACGATGGCCTCGGTCAGGGCACGGAGCGCCGCCTGGGTTGCGACCACCTGGGCAAAACGGCCGGGATCGGTCAGCAGGCGGGCGGCTTCGCGGTTGAGGTCGTTCGCCATGGCCAGCGCGTCCGCACGGATGACCTGCTGGTGTTCGTGCAGGTAGGCTTGGGCGACGGCACGGGATTCGACGATGGCGGTACGGACCCGCTCGCTGAACCAGGACTGGACGCCGACATAGAAGAAGATCGCCGAGAACGCGGCGACGATGATCGCCGGCATCACCGCCAGCAGGCTGAAGGTCGCGACGACGCGGACATGCAGGCGGGACCCGGCAAGGCCTCGCCGCCGCTCGATCCAGAGCGCTACGATGCGGCGGGCGACGATGACGCCCAGCAGCAGCAGCAGCGCCAGATCGAGGGTCAGTAGAAGGCTGACGGTGTTGGGATCGTTGCCGAAGGGGGGAGTGGCGGTCAGCGCGCCATAGGTCGCGAACCCCGCCCCAATGGCGGCCACGGCGAGAGCGACGGCCAGCTTGCCCGCCAGCCCGACGCGGCTGGCCCAGATCAGAAACTGGCTCCAGAAGGATTGCGGAAGTCCCGCAGGTTCACTGGTCATCGTCGCGTTGCACCGGGCTCTCTGAACCTGGTCCACTCTGTGGCGGGGATGCCACGAGACTAGACCAGGGTGTGTTATTTTAGCCCACGTATAACCTGGATATCCAGTTCCCTGATTTTCTTTCTGAGAGTATTGCGATTGAGGCCCAGCATCTGGGCCGCCTTGATCTGATTGCCGCGCGTCGCCGATAGGCTCAGGGAGATCAGCGGACGCTCGACTTCCCGCAGGACGCGGTCGTAGAGGCCGGCGGCCGGGATACCGTCCTTATGGGCGGCGAAATAGTCCTTCAGGTGCCGCTCTACGGCGGAGCTGAGGCCCTCGTTCTGATGTTCCTCGACCTGGGGAGAGGCCGGAGCCGAGTCCGCCAGTTCGGACTCGATGATGTCGGTGCTGATGACTTCCTGGCTGTAGAGGGCGGCCAGCCGGCGGACGAGGTTTTCCAGCTCCCGGACGTTGCCGGGCCAGCGGTAGCGCTTCATCCGCTCCATCGCCTGGGCGTCGATGCTCTTGATCGGCAGCCCCTGCGCCGAGGTCAGCGTGAGGAAGTGACGGACCAGCGAGGGGATGTCCTCCGTCCGTTCACGGAGCGGCGGCAGGCGGATCGGGACGACGTTGAGGCGGTAGAACAGGTCTTCGCGGAACAGTCCCTGGCGGATCAGGGTGCGGAGGTCGCGGTGGGTCGCCGCGATGATCCGGACATCCGTCTTGATCGGCGTGCGGCCGCCGACGGTCGTGTACTCGCCCTCCTGGAGCACACGCAGCAGCCGGGTCTGGGCTTCCAGCGGCATATCGCCGATCTCGTCCAGGAACAGGGTGCCGCTTTGCGCCTGTTCGAACCGGCCGGTCGAACGGGTCGTGGCGCCGGTGAAAGCGCCCTTCTCATGGCCGAACAGTTCCGACTCGATCAGCTCGCGCGGGATGGCGGCCATATTGATCGCGACGAAGGGACCGCTGCGGCGTTTGCCGTATTCGTGCAGCGCGCGCGCCACCAGTTCCTTGCCGGTACCGGACTCGCCGGTGATCATAACGGTCAGATCGGTGCCCATCAGGCGGGCAAGGACGCGGTAGATTTCCTGCATCGCCGCCGAGCGGCCGATCAGCGGAAGCTGCTCTTCGTTCTCGATGTCCTCGGCGGAGGCATGGCCGTTCAGCGCTATCGGCTGCGGCGCGCTGAGCGCCCGCTCGACCACGTTGACCAGTTCCTTGAGGTCGAATGGCTTGGGCAGGTATTCGAAGGCGCCGCGCTCGGCCGCCTTGACGGCGGTCATCAGGGTATTCTGCGCGCTCATGACGATGACGCGCAGCTCGGGTCGGATCTTCTTGATGCGGGGGATCAGGTCCAGCCCGTTCTCGTCCGGCATGACGACATCGGTAATGACGAGATCGCCCTGCCCGTCGGCCACCCAGCGCCAGAGGGTGGCGGCATTTCCCGTGGTGCGGAC
>NZ_JCACHA010000030.1:0-4435 GCF_059503625.1 Skermanella sp. | reverse complement strand
TCTGGTGCCTGTGCTTCTGCGACATGCAATAGCGCACCGTCGGACGGCTGTGTGATATACCGTTCAGTACCTTGTTTACCTTGTTCGTTTGCTGGCCCCACTTTGCTCCTCGAGTTCTCGGCTGCCGCCCAACAAGGTGACCATGTCGATCAGTTTCCCTCATGACGAACCGAACCTCAGCCCCTACAATGACCTGATAACCTCATCTTCGATCAGGAGATACGATCGGAAAGGCTAGAATTGTCTGATGCTCAGGGAACTTTGGACAGCCGTGCGTTCCTGATGGGCGGTGGCGAGATGGGCGTGCTGATGCGCGCGCATGACTGGTCGGCGACGCCGCTCGGCCCTCCCGGCGCGTGGCCGCAGCCGCTGAAGACGCTCGTCAGCGTGATGCTCGGTTCGACCCAGCCAATGTTCGTCGTCTGGGGATCAGAGCGCACGCTCCTGTACAACGGCCCTTATTCCCAAGTCCTAGGCGACAAGCACCCGTCCGCTTTTGGTCGCGGCTTCCTTCAGGTCTGGCAAGCGATTCGCGCCGATCTCTTGCCGATCGTGGAGGAAGCCTACGCTGGCCGACCAGTCCACATGGACGATATTGAACTCATCATGGAGCGGAAGGGCTATCCCGAAGAGACGCACTTCGCCTTTTCCTACACGCCTGTACGCGGTGAGGACGGTGTGGTGACAGGCTTCTTCTGCCCGTGCGTCGAGATTACCGAACAGGTTCTCGCCGAGCGGAGGATGGCCGAGGAGCGTGAACGCCAGCGGCGGATGCTCCAGCAGATGCCGGGCTTCGCCGCGATGCTTTCCGGTCCCGATCACCGCTACGAGTACGTGAACGCCGCCTATCGGGAGATCTCGGGCGAGCGCGAGTTCGAGGGCCGCACCGTACGCGAGGTCTTTCCCGAGATCGCTGGGCAGGGTTTCTACGAGCTACTCGACCGTGTCTTCGCGACCGGCGAGCCCTTTGCCGCACGCGGCATGCCGATCAGTCTTGATCGCGAGGACGGCGAGCGCTTTATCGACTTTTAGTACGAACCGATCCGCGACGAGGCAGGCGGTGTGACCGGTATCTTTGTCGGCGGCTACGACGTCACCGATCGGCACCGCGCCGAAAAGGCGCTGCGCGAGAGCGAGGCGCGCCTCGGGTTCCTCGATCGGCTCAGCGCCGAGACGGCTCCGCTCTTCGACGCCGATGCGGTCCTCGCGACCACGACGCGTTTGCTTGGCGAGCATTTGAACCTGTCGGTCTGCGCCTACGCAGATATGGATAAGGATCAGGATGGCTTCACCATCCGGGGTGACTGGGCCGCACCGGGCGCGACCAGCATCGTCGGGCACTACAGCCTCGCCGACTTCGGTAAGCTCGCGGTGAAGAACCTGAGTGCCGGCCTGCCGCTCGTCATTAACGACAACCTCAGCGAACTGGCGCCCGAGGAAGCCGAAACGTTTCAGAACATTGGTATCGCCGCCACGATTTGTGTGCCGCTTGTGAAGGAGGACCGCCTCGCCGCGTTGATGGCTATCCACGACCGCGTGCCCCGGATCTGGACCGGGGCGGAACTGAGCCTGCTGCGCGAGGTGACTGCTCGATCCTGGGCGCACGTCGAGCGCGTCGCCGCCACAACGGAACTGCGTGCCAGCGAGGCGCGGTTCCGGCTAACCGCGGACGCAGTTCCGCAGATCGTGTGGATCACCGACGCCGAGGGTCGTGTCGAGTTCTTCAACAAGCAGTGGTCCGACTACACGGGGGTTCCATATGCGCTGACTACCGCTGCGGCAGTGGCGGCGAGCCACGTCCATCCGGACGATGCGGCGGCGACCATGGCGGCATTCGACGTAGCGCGCGACACGGGCACCACATTCATGATCGAGCACCGCATTCGGTCAAAGGGGGGCGACTACCGCTGGTTCCTGGTCCGGGGCGAACCCTACCGCGATCCGCAGACCGGCGAGATCGTCCGCTGGTTCGGAGCTTCGGTCGACATTCACGACCGTCGCCAGGTTGAAGCAGCGTTACGCGCGAGCGAGGCGCGCCTACAGCTCGCCCTTGAAGCCGGACGCCTGGCCGAGGTGGTCTTCCGTTTCCCCGACAGCGTCACCCACTCTCCTGCCTATGCCGAGCTCTTCGGGCACCCGCCGGGAAAGCAGCTGACGCTCGCCGAGATCCGCGCCCAGTATCATCCGGACGATTATGATCGAGTGATGGCGGAGCGCGCAGCTATCCTGGAGGGCGGACAGGAATTCTATGAGGTCGAGAAGCGGATTGTCCGGCCCGATGGGCAGGTCCGATGGGTATACAGCCGCGGGACCGTCAATCGCGACGACCTTGGCCGGGCCGTTTCCATGACGGCCATTTACCTTGACGAGACCGACCGCAAGCGGGCGGAAGCCGCGCTACGCGAGAGCGAAGCGCGGCTACGTGCCGTCATCGACGCCGCCCCGGTCGGGCTCGTGTTCGCCGACGCCTCGGGGCGCATCACCGGCTCCAATGCCCGGGTCCAAGAAATGGTTGGCCAGCCGATCACGCGTTCGGACGATGCTGGGCGCTACGGCGACGATCATGCCTCCTTCCACACGGATGGCCGCCGGGTCGATGCTGCCGAATACCCGCTGGCGCAGGTGTTGCGCGGCGAGGCCGAGCGCAGGGAACTCGAGGCGCAGATCCAACTGCCCGACGGTTCGCTGCGGTGGGTAAGATACATTGCAGCACCTATGAAGGACGATCGCGGCCGCACCATTGGCGCTGTCGCAGCCTCCCTCGACATCGACCGCGAAAAGCGCTTTGCCGAGAACCTCGCACGCGAAGTCGAAGCAGCCGTCATTCAACGCGAGGACGCACTCTCCCAGCTTCGCCAACATCAAAAGCTCGAAGCTATGGGCCAGCTCACGGGTGGCGTTGCGCACGACTTCAACAACCTGCTCACCCCGATCATTGGCTCTCTAGACATGCTGGTGCGTCGCGGCGTCGGCAGCGAGCGCGAACGGCGGCTGATCGACGGCGCGCTGCAATCGGCCGAGCGCGCCAAGACGCTTGTCCAGCGCCTGCTCGCCTTTGCGCGCCGGCAGCCGCTGCAGCCGATCAGCGTCGACTTGGCCAGCCTCATCAAGGGCATGGTGGCTCTGATCGGTTCGACGCTCGGTCCGACGATCGATGTTCGGATCCACCTCGCCGACGACCTTCCGCCTGCCAAAGCAGACCCGAACCAGCTCGAGATGGCGCTTCTCAACCTGGCGTTGAATGCGCGCGATGCGATGCCGAACGGCGGCAAGCTCACGATCAAGGCTAATCGCGCGAGCGTGAACCGAGGCCACAGGCCGGATCTCAGGCCGGGGCATTACGTGCTCCTCTGCGTCGTAGACACCGGGATGGGAATGGACGAAGCAACGCGTGAGCGCGCGGTTGAGCCGTTCTTCTCGACCAAGGGCGTGGGCAAAGGAACGGGCCTTGGCTTGTCGATGGTGCACGGCCTTGTGGCCCAGCTTGGCGGCGGCCTGACGATCCAGAGCGCGCCCGGAAAGGGCACGGCGATCGAGCTCTGGCTTCCGATCAGCACGTTCCCGATCGGCAGCGAAGAAGCTTCGGCGGCAGCTCCCGCAGCACGCATCGGTCGCGGTGTCGCGCTGCTCGTCGATGATGAAGAGCTTGTGCGCATGAGCACCGCCGACATGCTGATCGATCTCGGATTTGAGGTGGTCGAAGCCGGTTCGGCGGAAGAAGCGTTGCATCTCATCAAGACCGGCACAACGCCGGCCCTTCTCGTCACGGATCACCTCATGCCGGGCATGAGTGGCGCTGACCTCGCGCGTGAGGCGCGCGTGTTGAAGCCGGCTCTTGCCGTTCTAATCGTATCGGGTTACGCGGAGGTGGATGGCCTCGCGCCGGAGTTGCCGCGGTTGACGAAGCCGTTCCGGAACGCTGAGCTGGCGGCGAGCATCTGCGCGTTGATCCCTGCGGTCGCAGAGTAAGTGTCTGTTTGTAAACGTCAGGCGCTGATTTCCTGGATCACAAAGCGCACGAGGCGATGGGACAGGATGAAGATGAAGGAGATCTCGATGCCGGCTGGCACGTCCCGTCTGTTGCAATAGGGACAGGAGTTGCCTCCTGCCCCCCGCACAGATCCCAGCGTGCGGCTTTTTGCTTCGCTGCACCTTTGGTGTCCGCACCGGGCTCCTGTCGAAGGTCAGACGCGACCGGCATTCGGGGCTTGGGCGGCCCATCCAGTTGCGGTCCGTGGGCTCAGGCCGCCGGCGACATGCTGGTTCCGGCTCTGTGTCCGGGGCATGCGTTGGCCCTTGCCCTTCCTTCGACCGGCCGCCTTCCCTCCACGCTCTCCGTCGTCGGCCGACGTTGTTCGAGGCTTCATCGGTACTATGCAACGGGAGCATATCAAAGCTTGGGAGATGCTCAGCCTGCCATGGCGAGAGCTGGATC
>NZ_JCACHA010000029.1:0-4445 GCF_059503625.1 Skermanella sp. | reverse complement strand
TCTGAAGATGATGCTCGCCAATCCCGTGATGATCGACGCCTACCGGACTGGCATTCCCGGTAACGGCAAGCCTTTCCCCGAAGGCTCCAAGATCGCCAAAGTCGAGTGGAAGCTGAAAGAGAATGCGGAGTCTCCCTTTCCCGTGAATGTGCCGGATACCCTGGTGGCCATTGGGTTCATGGTGAAAGATAGCAAGAGATTCCCGGACAGCGACAGCGGCGGATGGGGATACGCGCAGTTTAGCCACGACCCCGCGTCCGACACGTACAGCGCCGATGAAAGATACGTCGGTGACGCCAGGTGCGGGGTTGCGTGCCATGCGATAGTGGCAGCAAAGGATTACGTTTTCACGGCCTACGGGAGGCGGTGAGCGGCACATAGGATTGTCGCCGCTGCCGTCCGCTCCGATGATGCTTGCGTCCTCATTTCGGAACTGAGCGGGCGTGTCGGTAAGTTGTCAGCGCCTCGACTCAGACCGGGAGAACGGTCATGTCCAAGCAAAGTTCGCCGATTTGCAGGCGCCAAGTTCTGCTGACTTCCGCACTGGCCGGAGTTGTCGGCGCCTTATCTTCTCGCAAATCCGGCAGAGGCCGAAAGGGGGGGGGTCGGCGGCGACGGCCGAATCTATTGCCAAGATTCTGACAGCGTTTCCGAATGGGGATCACTATAGAGCTTCGGAACGAGCCTTCCCAGGCCTGATCTACTTCCACAAAACAGAAACGCGGCGGTCACCTCGCACCCCGGAGGAGAGCCAGAAGCTCTTCGCCTGGGAGCACTGGACAGTGTTCATACCGCTGCAGCATTCGTACCCAGCACCGACCTGACCCCACCACTTTCAAGGCACCCAAGCTGTAGGAGATAGACATGAGCAGTACTCAGATGCACAGCGAAACTACAACCGGGATTTCAGGAGCGCAGTCGGCCGTCATGAAGCTCGAGGTCGTCGTCATCCCTGTTTCAGATGTCGATCGCGCAAAGCAGTTCTACGGAGGTCTGGGCTGGAGGCTCGACGCCGACTTCGCCGCCGGTGACGACTGGCGCGTGATCCAGTTCACGCCGCCTGGCTCCGAGTGCTCGGTCATCTTCGGCAAGAACGTGACTGCGGCGGCACCTGGCTCCGCCCAGGGACTGTACCT
Source organism: Skermanella sp. (assembly GCF_059503625.1). Taxonomy (NCBI): domain Bacteria; kingdom Pseudomonadati; phylum Pseudomonadota; class Alphaproteobacteria; order Rhodospirillales; family Azospirillaceae; genus Skermanella; species Skermanella sp. Next base: position 3,309 of record NZ_JCACHA010000029.1, on the reverse strand, counting down.
CATCGTTTCCGACATCGAGGCTGCTCGCCAGGAGCTGCTCCGTCGCGGCGTGAGGGTCAGCGAGACGTTCCACGACGCCGGCGACGTATACGCTGGCCCGGACGAGCCCTACCTGTTCGGGAGTGTTCGGGTCAGCGGTCCGGATCCCGAACATCGCAGCTACCGCTCGTACGCCTCGTTCAGCGATCCGGACGGCAACGGCTGGCTGCTCCAGGAAGTCACCGAGCGCCTCCCGGGGCGCGTGGAGGCAGGCACGGCCTTCACTTCGGCTGCTGCTCTCGCGGCCACGCTCCGTCGCGCAGCGGCTGCGCACGGCGAGCACGAGAAGCGCACCGGCGAGCATGATGTGAACTGGCCCGAGTGGTACGCCGAGTACATTGTCAACGAGCAAGCCGGCAAGCCGTTGCCGCAGTAAGCTTGCAACGGCGTCTCCATCGTCAGCAACGGTTCGCCGACGGCCGGTGGACCGTACGCTGCCCGAAGCTGGCCGCAGAGTGACTGCAATGAGCAACCAAATTCTTGTTTTCTACGGCTCCTATCGTTCCGACCGGACGGGTATCCGGCTCGCCGAGTTCATGGTCGAGCGGTTGCGGCGCCGCGGGGACGACGTCGAGTTGGTCGACGCAAAGGCAATCAATCTTCCGATGCTCGACCGGATGTACAAGGAGTATCCGAAGGGCGAGGCCCCCGCGGCCCTCGAACAACTGGCGCGGAAGATCCGCAGCGCCGACGGGTTCGTCTTCGTGACCGGCGAGTACAACTGGGGCGTCCAGCCCGGACTGAAGAACCTCACCGACCATTTTCTGGAGGAATGGTTCTGGCGGCCAGCCGCGATCGTGAGCTATTCGGCCGGCCGTCTGTCCGGCGCGCGGGCCGCGACCGCCTGGCACGGCACGCTCTCCGAAATGGGGATGGTGGTGATCTCGAGCACGATCGCTGTCGGCCCCATCGGACAGACCTTGTCGGTTGAGGGCGAACCGACCGGCGAGGGCGGCAAGGCGCTCGAAGGCGCATTCCCGCGCTTTGCTGATGATCTCGCGTGGTGGGTCGAAGCGGCAAAGGCGCAGCGGCAGCGTAAGCCACCGCCGTATTGACCGCGAACAGGCCTGTCCCGTCGTTGAGAACCATACGGCCCTGATTTTGTGCGCCGAAGTTCACGCCGCGGTAACCAGCGCCTTTGGGTTCCACCACCGTTTCCGCCACGAGATACACGATCGTACGGCGCAGCCACCCGTGCGCCGGGCCGTGATCGTAGGACGCGTGCCAGAGGAGCGAGGTGGAAGCCCGTTGGAAGTTCCACCGGGGCTGAACTGATGTCGAGGCCGAACTCCACGGCGAAGAAGCGCGCGATCCGCGCCTGCATGGTCGCGACGACGGGCGCGCTGCGGATGATGCAGGGAACGGCGAGGAAGTGTTGGATCGTGAGCGTGACCGTGAGCGTCAGCCCCAGCTTCTCGAGGGCATCGTCCACCACCCCATGCGGGTCGCCGCGCTGGCTGGTCAGGACGTGCGGCATTCGAACGAAGTCGCCGAGCGAGAGGGGCGGCGGCACCCCGACCCGCTCGACGCTGAACACGCACAGCAAGTTGTCCGTGGAAAAGGAGGCTTACGTTTGAGCTGCCCCAGCTCGTGGCCCAAGCTTGGACGCCGATCCACACTCCCGACAATGTCCTGCTCGACCAAGTGCGGGCGATCGGCGTGACTGCGACCCGTTATACGTTGTTCGACGGGACGGACCGGCCACAGCCCACCAACAGGATGGTCAGCAATGACCCGTTCAGGGACTACATGCAACGGCACGATTGCAGCTTCCCCGAAGCCTTCGAGGCGCTGATCGCTCAGCTAGCCCCGCCCACCGCACGGGATGTCAGGCGCGCTCTGCAGACGCTGGGGCTGGCCAGGGCGCCAGCGGATCTGCTCAAGGTTCTGGAGGACCGGAACGCCGATCGGGTGCAGGAGGCGGCGTGATCGACCTTCCCTCACGGGTCAGGCAATCCAACCAGACGAGCCGGCGGGCGAGATAGCGCCGGGTATGTTGGTGTCCCGGCGTAGCATCGCGTAGCCATTCGCGCAGGGTCCTGAGAAAAACCAGCGGCAGGCCGATCTCTTCGGCCTGCCGCTGCCGTCCGCCGGCATCGAGCAGAGCCGCCTCGCGCACCCAATGGATCAGGCGCGACAGACTGAAGACCATCGGCACCCAGTGGTGCGGGTGCGACGTATAAAGCTTGGTGCGGATCATCTCGCCGGTGAGGCGCCGATGGGTGGCAGTGGCCTCGAACCATCGCATCATCACAGTGTGGACCCGCTCGCTGGCGGGCCGTCCCTGAAAGCCGGGTTCCGGCGGTTGAAGCATGGCAGCGAGCGTCCGTTCGAACCACGCACTGGCTACTGAATCAATGTCGCGGAACTCGGAGAGCACGTCGGTCAGTGGCACGCCACACCGTTCGGCGACCTTACGCAGGCGAAGTTCCTCCCAGCCCTCCTGCTCAGCGAGATCGATCGCGGTGTCAACGATCCGATTGTGTAACGATTGCGGGTCTTCCCGGCCTGTCATGGCAAACTCCCGGTGAACGCACCTTATGCATCATATAGGGGCTTCCGCAGCGGTTCCGATTTAGTTCGGACGTTCTCGATGTAGCCAATGTTGATCCTGAGCCAGCAGAGCTGCTCGTGGCGCTGGAAGCGTGAAGCAACGACCAAATGCAGCAGGCGGCATAATCGACTGCATCGACGCGTGACTGCAGCCATCCCCTGCTGCTCGATCAGGCGGACTACACTGCTTTACGGCTGTTCACCCTGATAATTGGCACTCACGGCGTCATGCATTCCGACAGACGCACAGCTTTCGGGTACGATGCCAAATCGGTGCGCGAGGCGCAGACTTGCAGACCTGCCTTGCGGAAGCCTTCGACAAAAAGACTGCGTTCACGTTCCCGAATAAAGAAGTAGCTGAAGTTGAAGCCCAACTCGGCCAAGAAGCTAGGCACGTCTTTCAACAATGCCTCAGCCGCCCGCTGCGCGTTTTGCATGTCGCCGAGATGGCCGTAGGCCGCTGCCAGCAGCATCTTGTCCGCCACGTTGGAGGAACCGTCATCGCGGCCGAGTATTGCCCGGACTGCGTCTTCGAAGCGGCCGGAGAAGAAGTATGCTTCCCGCATTGCGTTTCGGAACCACATGGGAAAGCGCGGGTTCAGTCTGATCGCCCGGTCCACAATCGCCGCGCCGCGCTCAGGCTCGCCGAGAGGCTCTATTCAGGTTTTGGGGTGGTGGGCAGCAGGGCGGCCAAGAGGGCTCCGAGCAAGGCTTTGC
>NZ_JCACHA010000028.1:0-4447 GCF_059503625.1 Skermanella sp. | reverse complement strand
AGGTCCTACGATCGTGCCTTGGTTGGAGACGTTGGTTCCGGCCAAACCATGAGCGGTTGCCAGCCGTTCCGGGTATCGAAGAGAGATTTCGACATGAGCAGGGGTCTTCTGGCGTATCGTGTCCTGGCGTCACTGGACGCTTGCAGACTGTCTGGTATCTGGCATACAGTATTTCGTACACAACGCGGAATACCGCGGGATAACAACCAGCAGGAGGAACGATCACGCCATGGACGGACAGGAATTCACCATCACCTTCGCCGCCACCGACGCCGATATCGACGCCAGTTTCGCGGTCATGTCGGAGCTGCGGACCAATTTCACGGACCCGGCGGTCTACCGCCACCAGATCCGCCGCCAGATGGACGACGGCTACAATCTGGCCCTGCTCTGGTTCGACGGCGAAGTCGCGGGTTGCAGCGGGTTCCGCGTTCATGAGACGCTGTCCCGAGGCAAGTACATGTATGTCGAGGATCTGGTGACTTCAGGGAAGCAGCGTTCCCATGGTTTCGGCGACAAGCTGTTCGACTGGGTCCATGCCCAGGCGCGCGAGCGCGGCTGCGCCCAGCTGGAGATCATTTCCGGCGTCCAGCGCGGCGACGCGCATCGTTTCTATCACCGCAAGCGCATGACCATCAAAGCCTTCCAGCTCGTCCTGCCGATCAAGGCGGACTGAACGAAAGCGAGCAGCCACAAGCCAAATGCTCTCCTACAGCCTGCTCGTCCTGGCTGCCTTTGCCGCCGGCGTGGTCAACGCCATCGCCGGCGGCGGCGCCTTCATCACCTTCCCAGCATTGGTCTTCGCCGGGGTTCCCCCCGTAGCCGCCAACGCCTCCAGCACGGTCGCACTCTTCCCCGGACAGGCGACCAGCGCTCTCGCATACCGGCGCGACATCCTGGGCATCAGCGAATTCGGCCTGCCGTCCTTCATCGGGCTCAGCCTCGCCGGCGGTCTGGTCGGGGCGATACTCCTCCTCTACACCCCCAACGCTGTTTTCGCCGACCTCGTCCCCTGGCTGATGCTGTTCGCCACGGTCGTCTTCGCGGTCGGCAACTTCGCCCCCAAGGGCGTCGCCGCCCGCATGCGCCTCAGCGGCCCCGCCGTGCTGGTCGTCCAGTTCGTCATCTCGATCTATGGCGGCTATTTCGGCGGCGGCATCGGCTTCCTGATGCTGGCGGCGCTGACGCTGTTCGGCATGACCAACATCCACGCCATGAACGGGCTGAAGATCCTGCTGGCGACGCTGATGAACGGGGCCGCCGTCGCAGCCTTCATCGTCGCCGGAGCCGTCTACTGGCCGCAGACCCTGCCGATGGCGCTCGCGTCCATCCTCGGCGGCTGGATCGGCGTCCATGGCGCGCGGCGGATCAACCAGAAGTTCCTGAAGCTCATCGTCGTCGGCATAGCGTCGGCGATGACCGTCTGGTTCTTCTGGCGTCAATCCTGATTTTTCAGCCAACGGCCCCGGTCAGCACCGGCTCGATCTGCTCCAGCGCCCAATCGACCTCGTCCCGCGTGATGACCAGCGGCGGTGCTATGCGGATCGTGTGGCCGTGGGTGTCCTTCGCCAGGACGCCCCGCGCCCGCAACGCCTCGCACGCGCGGCGGGCTCCCCCCGCCTCCGGGTGAAGCTCGACCGCCAGCATCAGCCCGCGCCCGCGCACTTCCCGCACCCTATCGCTGCGGATGCCTTGAAGCTGCGTCTTGAAGTATTCGCCCTGAACGGCCGAGTTCTCGATCATGCCTTCCTCCGTCAGCGCCTTCAGCGCAGCCCGAGCCACCGCGCAGGCCAGCGGATTGCCGCCGAAGGTGCTGCCGTGCTGTCCCGGCTTCAGCACCCCCAGCACTTCCGAGTTGGAAAGCACGGCGGACACCGGATAGAAGCCGCCCGACAGCGCCTTGCCGATCAGCGTCACGTCGGCCACGACGCCCTCGTGCTCCTCCGCCAGCAGCTTGCCGGTCCGCCCCAGCCCGGTCTGGATCTCGTCGAAGATCAGCGTGACGTTGTTTGCCGTGCAGAGATCGCGCACGCGCCGGAAATACCCGTCCGGCGGGATCATCACGCCCGCCTCGCCCTGGATCGGCTCGACCAGGAAGGCGACGGTATCAGGCGTGATCGCCGCCTCGAAGGCTTCGGCATCGCCGAACGGCACGACCCGGAAACCCGGCGCGAACGGCCCGAACCCGCCCCGCGCGTCCGGATCGGTCGAGAAGCCGACGATCCCGATCGTCCGACCGTGGAAGTTGTCGGAGCAGACGACGATCTCGGCCTGCCCTTCTGGCACGCCCTTGACCTCGTAGCCCCATTTGCGGACCGCCTTGACGGCCGACTCCACCGCCTCCGCCCCGCTGTTCATCGGCAGGATCTTGTGCGAGTTGGTCAGCGCCGCCAGCTCTTCGTAGAACAGCGGCAACTGGTCGTTGCGGAAGGCCCGAGAGGTCAGCGTCAGCTTCCCCGCCTGCTCGACCATGGCCGCCAGGATGCGCGGATGGCAATGCCCCTGGTTGACGGCGGAATAGGCCGACAGGCAGTCCAGATAGCGCCGGCCCTCGACGTCCCAGACCCAGACCCGCTCGCCGCGCGTCAACACGACGTCGAGCGGCTTGTAGTTGTGGGCACCCAGCGAGTGCTCCAGTTCGATCAGGCCGGCGGTTTCGCGCGACAGTTCGGCAACGGCGCTCTCAGACATGGCTTCATCCTTCCTGAATTCGAATAACGCTTACGCGACGCGGATACGGCGGGCCGGGCGGTCGATGATGGTGCGGCCGAACAGGCTGGTGACCAGTTCCGTCAGCAGCCGGGCGCTCCGCCCCCGCTCGTCCAGGAACGGGTTCAGCTCGACGATGTCGAGCGAGCCGACCAGCCCGCTGTCGTGCAGCATCTCCATGATCAGATGCGCCTCGCGGTAGGTGGCGCCCCCCGGCACCGTCGTCCCGACGGCGGGCGCTATGCTGGGGTCGAGGAAATCGACGTCCAGGCTGACATGCAGGTGCGCCCGCCGGCCTTCGATCTTCCCGATGATTTCCTGGAGCAGGCCCTGAAGCAGGATCGACACGCTGGCCTGATCGATCATCCGCATATCGACGACCTGGATGCCCTTGTCCCTGACCGCACCGCGCTCCTCCTTGTCGATCGAGCGCAGGCCGAAGATGTGGACGTTTTCCGGCGGTACCGGCACGAAGGGCCGGTCGCCCAGCAGCGGCGTCAGCGAAGCCTCGCCGCAGGCGAACGCCATCGACATGCCGTGCATATTGCCCGACGGCGTCGTGGCCGGCGTGTTGAAATCAGCATGCGCATCCAGCCACAGCACGAACAGCTCGCGGTCGGTATCCCGGCAGTACCGGGCCATGGCGCTGACCGTCCCCATCGACAGGCTATGATCGCCGCCCATGAAAACCGGCACGCCCCCGCCCTTCGCCATCTCGTAGGCGCGGTCATGGATCAGCCGGGTCCAGGCGGCGATGAGCCCCGGATTGCGGCACGCCTTGGCATCGGCCACCGTCAGCCCAGGGTCCGCCGCCGCCGGCTGCGCCAGATCGCCGTGATCGGTCACCCGGTAGCCCATCTCGCCGAGCAGCGCCGGAAGCCCTGCCGTCCTCAGCGCCGCCGGTCCCATGATCGAGCCGGCCTCGGAGGCTCCCAGTTCCAGCGGAATGCCGAGAAGCGACACGTCAGCCCCGTCGCCAAGACCGCTTCGATCAGGTCCGCCCCGGTAGAGTTCGCCCGTTTCCGTCTGCCGCATGATGTCAGCCCGCTTCCGAATGATTTTGCATCCCGGACCCAGCATGCCGACGTCAGATGCCAACAAAAAGCCAGTGAAGTGCTAATATCGTCAGCAAACTCTAGCATTACGGCAGCATCACATGGCGAATCGTCAACACCCCCTCGACCTCGACGCGACCGACCGCCGCCTGATCGAGCTGCTGCGCGACGATTCCCGGCTGCCGACCGCGACCCTGGCCCGCCACCTCGACGTGTCGCGCGGCACCGTCCAGAACCGGATCGACCGCCTGCTGAAAAACAAGGTGCTGATGGGTTTCACCGTGCGCCTGCGCGACGACGTGGACACCGGCTCCGTCCGCGCCATCGCCTCGCTGGAGGTCCGCTCGGCCGATCACAAATCGGTGCTGTCCGCCCTGAAACGCATCCCGGAAATCAGCCGCGTCTGGTCCACCAACGGCCGCTGGGACCTCGTCGCCGAAATCCGCACCGGCGACCTGACGACGCTGGACCGCGTCCTGACCGAAATCCGCACCAACCGGGCAATCACGCATTCCGAAACCAGCATCCTGCTGGCGGAGGTGGGGTGAACCGCCGCTGTAGATGCGACATGAACTTTTTGCAATATACCAAGTAACGGAGAGATTGGCCTGTGCGAATACTTCCGCCGTGTAGGTCGGTCTAAAGCGAAGCGGCAGCCGACAAGCAGGCGCGTCTATGTCGGC
>NZ_JCACHA010000027.1:0-4447 GCF_059503625.1 Skermanella sp. | reverse complement strand
AGAGGCCGCGATGGATTTCCAGTTGCAGGCTGTGCAGCCCGCGCTTCGGATCGGAGTAGCGACGCACCAGTTCGACCCCCTTGTAAGGGTCGTTGAGCTTCACCCTGTAGCCCAGGCTTTTCAGGAAGCCGGCGACGTAGCGGGTGAAGTCGGGATCGCAGGTCGTGCCGTCGCGGTCGCCCAGGATGAAATCGGCACGGGCCGACGGGTCCCTGCCGAAGGTAGGCATGGAATGGCAGTTGAGGTGATAGACCGTGCCGAACTGGCGATGGAGCCGGTCGATCGCGGTGCCGACCTGCTCATGATAGGGTCGGTAGTAGCGATCGATCCGCCACGCCACCTGGGCGACGCTCAGCCGTCCGTCGTACATCGGCATGCCGGGCCGGCACAGGCGGCGGACCAGCCCCATGCCGGCGAAGCTCTTCTCGCTCGGGTGGATCGGTTCGGGCCAGGGAGATGCCAGCAGTTCCGGCTCGATATCGTCGATGGCCCGGTTGACGTCGATATAGCTGCGCGGGAAAAGCGCGCTGATCACGGTGGCGCCATGCTCCGGCGCCATTGCGATCAGCTCGTCGACATGGGTGTCCTCGGCCTGACGGAGTGCCCGGAACGGACAGACGAAGCCGAAGTCGCGCGGATAGACGTTGCCGCTATGCGGTGAATCGAGGACCAGAGGAACGGGCCGACCTTGCGGATCGTCACGGACCAGAACATCTTCGATCACAAAGCTCATAAGCACTCCGTCTGCCTGGAACGTTTCCTGCCGTTCCAGGCGGCTCCACCACTGAATTTCAAAATTGTGACACGCTCCGGTATAGCCCGGCTATCCGGAACCGTCGATGGAAACTTATCGCAAGGTGCCCATGCACGAAGATGCGCCGTGTAATACACCGACGCATATCTGCACCGCCCGGCACCGTACCGGTTTGTCCATGGCGGCGGAAAGCCTATAGTCCTGTAGGCGCCGCGCTCGGGCCAGCGAGCCAACATTTTGGGGAACGATACCCTTGACTGAAACCGCTTATCGGATCGAACTGAAGCCGCCGGATATAACCGCCTACCGATCCGGCAATACGGGGATCGATTTCGTCACGACGTTCGACAGCGGTAAAGACGGTCCGCACGTACTGGTCAATGCCCTTACCCATGGCAACGAACTGTGCGGCGCCATAGCGCTCGACTTCCTGTTCCGTCACGGCGTCAGGCCGGTGCGCGGACGGCTGACGCTGTGTTTCGCCAATGTCGCGGCCTATCGGTGCTTCGATCCGGCACGTCCCGGCGCATCCCGTTTCGTCGACGAGGACTTCAACCGGGTCTGGTCTCCGCAGGTGCTGGAAGGCCCCCGGAACTCGGTCGAACTGATCCGCGCCCGGACCTTGCGTCCGGTCTACGATACCGCCGACCTGCTGCTCGATCTGCACTCGATGCAGCATGCGACGCCGCCGCTGGTGCTGTGCGGCGTGACGGAACGCGGGCGGCAACTGGCTCAGGCGGTCGGAGTTCCGGAATGGATCGTCAGCGACAGCGGCCATGCCTCCGGCCGCCGGCTGCTCGACTATGCGGGCTTCGCCGATCCCGCCGGGAGCAAGACCGCCCTGCTGGCCGAGTGCGGCCAGCATTGGGAACGGGACGCGGCATCCGTGGCGATCGAGACCACGCTGCGCTTCCTGCTCGCCACCGGCACCGTCGATCCGGACTTCGCGGCTCCCCACCTGAAGCCGGAGCCGCCGCCGGAGCAGAAGGTGATCGAGATCACCGACGCGGTCACGATGAAGGGTTCCGATCTGGTCTATGAAGCCGACTATGTCGGCATGGAGATCATCGGCCGCAAGGGCACCCTGATCGCCCGGGACGACAGCACGGAGATAAGGACCCCCTATGACAATTGCGTCCTGATCATGCCGTCGCGCCGGCTGCGGCGCGGCCAGACGGCCGTCCGGCTGGGCCGTATCGTAAGCTGACCGTCCGATGAGCACACCTTCCGAGAAACCCTGGCGGGCTGCCGTCCGCCGGCTCAATCCCCCTATGCTGGCGTTTACCCTGCTGCTCGGCACCCTCGGCGGAGCCGTGTTCTCGTGGTTCCAGTTGCCGCTGGCCTGGATGATCGGATCGATGGTGTTCTGCACGGCGGCCTCCATGAGCGGCCTGCCGATCCAGGTCCCCGGCGGTCTCCGTTCGGGCATGATCATGATCCTGGGCATCATGCTGGGGAGCGCTTTCACGCCGCATATCGCCGACCGTCTCGGTGAATGGGCGATCAGTCTGGCCGGCCTCGCCTTCTACATCGTCCTGTCGGCGGCGCTCGGGATCGTTTTTCTCCGCAAGGTCGCACGCTACGATCCGGTCACCGCGTTCTTCACGGCCACTCCCGGCGGGTTGAACGAGATGGTGCTGGTCGGGTCCGCCATGGGCGGCGACGACAGGACGATATCGGTCGCACACAGCGCCCGCGTGATGCTGGTGGTCATGACCGTCCCCGTCTTCTTCCAGATGTTCCAGGGTTACGACCCCGCCAGCCGGGGTCCTCTCGGGCCGGCCCTGGCCGACGTGCCTCCGGTCGACCTGGCCCTGCTGGCGTCCTGCGCACTGGGAGCCGTCGCCGGCCGGTGGCTGCGCCTGCCCGCCTATATGCTGCTGGGGCCGATGCTGGTCAGCGCCGCCATCCACCTGGGCGGACTGACGACCGGCAAGCCGCCCGGCGTCCTGATCGCCGCCGCCCAGATCGTCGTGGGAGCGGCGCTCGGCAGCCGTTTCTCCGGTGTCCGCGTCAGCCGCATCGCCCATACCCTGGCGATCGCCTCCGCCCTGACGGCGATGCTGCTGGTCGTCACGATGGCGTTTTCGCTGGCCCTGCACTGGATCACCGGGATTCCCCTGCCCGCCCTGGTACTGGCGTTTTCGCCCGGCGGCCTTGCGGAGATGAGTCTGGTAGCGCTGGCGCTCGGCGTTGATGCCGCGTTCGTCTCCACCCACCACATCGTGCGCATCGTCCTGATCGTATCGCTGGTGCCCCTTACCTTCCGTGCCTTCCGGAAATTCGAGCAGCGCCGCCATCCGAAAGGCGAGTGACCGCTCGAAAGGCGACTGCCCCCGAGGTGCCGGCGAACCATCGGGGCGGACCAAGCGTTACAGTGGCATGACCAGCAACATTGCCGCTCCCCACCTTGAAGGCCGTCCGCGGCTTACCGGACCGAGCCCCGACGGCGCCCCGGCCATCAACGGCCGCGGCAAAGCGGAGCGGGTCGCCATCGTCGGACTGTTCAGCCTTGGGGTGCTGTATACCCTGTTCCTGGCGCGCGACCTGCTGTTGCCGGTCTTCCTGGCGCTGCTGCTCAGCCTTCTGCTCCGCCCTGTCGTCAAGGGTCTTCGCCGCCTGCGCATCCCGGAATCGCTGAGCGCCGCCTTCCTGGTGGTGGTGCTGCTGCTAGGCCTTGCCGGCGCCGCCTTCAGCTTGACCGAACCGGCGACGGTCTGGATCAAGCGGGCTCCCGTTGTCATGAACCAGTTGGAGTTGAAGCTGGGCGACCTGCGGGAGTCGGTCGAGAGCGCCCGCAGGGCTTCCCACCAGATCGAGCAGATGGCGGCCGCCGCCGACGACGAGGCCCAGGCTGTTGTGGTGCGCGGTCCCAGTCTGGCGGAGCAGGCGCTGACCCAGACGCAGGTGATCCTGGCGCAGTTGTTCGTCGTCCTGGTGCTGCTGTTCTTCTTCCTGGCCCGTGGCCGCAGCATGCTGGAGCAGCTGATGGGCACGATGACCAACCTGGAGGATCGCATACATTACGCGACCATAGCCGGTACGGTGCAGAAGAACATCGCGGCCTATCTGGCCACCGTCACCCTGATCAACACCGCCCTTGGCCTCGTCACCGCCGGGTTGATGACGGCTTTCGGGGTGCCGAACCCCGGTCTGTGGGGTGTCCTGGCCGGTCTGCTGAACTTCATCCCATACCTGGGAGCCGCCGTCAGCCTGACCATCATCGCACTCGTCTCGGCCCTGACCTTCGACGGTCTGCTTCAGATCGTCCTGCCGCCGCTGTCGTTCCTGGCGGTGACCGCGGTCGAGGGCAACATCGTCACTCCCATGATCGTCGGCCACAGGCTGACGTTGAACCCGATAGCCGTGTTCCTGACGATCCTGTTCTGGGGATGGCTGTGGGGCATTCCCGGTGCGCTGATGGCGGTACCGATCCTGGCCGTGTTCAAGATCCTGTGCGACGCCCACAAGCCGCTGCACTCCCTGGGCGCCCTGCTCGGCGGCTGAAGCCGGCTCTACCGCCTGCCGTCCTTAGCCCCGCCCGGCTACAGGTCGACGCCGTTTCCGGGTGCAACGGGCGGTATCGGCTGTCCGGGCTTTTCAGGCGGATCGGCCCGGCGCACGATGATGTCGCCGTTCTCCTTGATCTCCGGCAGATTGTAACGCGGCAGTTCTTCCACCATCCGCTGGAGG
>NZ_JCACHA010000026.1:0-4452 GCF_059503625.1 Skermanella sp. | reverse complement strand
CATGCTGCGAAGGCTATGCCGAAGAACAATATGATCCCGGACGGACACTTAGAGGCATTGGCCCGCGGCTTGGTGCCGTCCACCGCCACATGGCCGAGTCCGACCAGGCCGGCGCGCCGGCACAAGGCGAGCACCTGCACGAAGAGGTCGGCCAGCGCCACCAGATGGTGCCGGCGGAACTCGCTGATGGTGCGGATGTCCGCCCGCTTCAGCGCCGTCACGGCCTGGAAGTCCAGCCGCTCCTCGCAGGCGCGGGCGATCCGCCGCGACGAGTAGACGCCCCGGCTGTAGGCATAGAGCAGCTGCGCCACCATCATCGCCGGGTGGCCCCGGAGTTCGTCGTAATCGAGAGAATGGCGGAGAGATCGAGCTCCTCCGCCACGAGGTCGAGGACTAGATGCGCCGGATGCTCCTCAGGGACGAACTCCTGCACTGAGGGCGGCAGCAGCCAGACCTCATCCACCTTCCAGGGCCGAAAGCTCTTTGTCATGCCGTCGAGCGAATCACCGCACGCCCCGCTTGTCGAGCCTCTTCACCCGTTACCGGGACGGGCTCCTAGCTTACTCGTCGCTGGCCGTGCCTTCAGACGGTGCGCCATTCATTGAGTCGTTATCCGGCGCGGTTTGGTTGTCCATCGAGGATGCTTCCGGCGCAGGCTTTTTCCGAGTGCTGGGTCGGCGAGCGGCGGCCTTTCTGGGCTGTGGGGCTGCTGCCGCAGTAGCCTTGGGTGCGACGCGGCGTGAAGCTGGACGCATCGTGGCCTTCGCTGCAGAGGCCTCGGGCATCTTCGTCGAGCGTGCCGGTTTGGCCGCGGCAGCCGGAGCCTTACGGACGTTTGCGACGCGCGACGACGAAGCTGCTTTGCGGGGCGCGGGTGCTGCCTTGCCGCGGGCAGACCTGGCCTTCTCCTTTTCCCGGGTGGCCTTCTCTTTGTCTTTGCGGGCTGTCAGCTTCTCCCGAATTGCGGCCAGCGCCGCCTTGGCGACCTGCGACCGGCCAGCATCGGGCATAGAGTCCAAGGTCTCGAAGAAGGCTTTGACGACCTTGTTGGTGCCGCGCGGAGCGGATGTCTCTGCCTTCGCCATGGATTTTGTTCTCCTACATTGGTCGGTATAACATTCATTTGTCGCAGGCACACAATTTTCCTTGCGCTCAAGGTGTCCTTGCTTACGTCTACTTTCGCGCTCCTCGCGTTTGAGAGCAGGCTTGCGCCGCTGGTCGCTATCGGTCGGATATCTTGGTTCGCAGCAGATGCAGTTATATCAACAGGTCTCTACAAGGCAGGCAGCAGATCAGAACCGTGATACCTCCGCTGGGCGGCAGCAGAGGAAGGTTTGAACTGATTCGACTGTGAAGTCCGAGTACACCACCTACGGGCGGGCTGAGCGCAGACCCAGTTAGGGCATGCCGACTCGAGACAAAATTTTCAGCTGCTTGCGGGATGGTCGCCAGACCGACCTGGACTTGCTTCGGAAAAGTGGAGAGGTCCCGATGACGCAAGAAGACCCCCATGAAACAGCAGCGAAGGTTTACGAAGGAGTTTGAGGACGAGGTTGTCCGGCTGGTTCGGACGAGTGGCCGAACCGGGCGGCAGATCGCGGAGGATCTTGGGGGCGGGCTTCCGACGCTGGTTCGCTCGTTTGGCCGCAGCCTGTATGTGCTGGTAACGCCTGGCTGTGGGAGCCGCGAACTTTTGGCGGCTGCCCCAGCTGACTCGCCAATCCTCTATACGTTGCACCACATGGCCGCTGTCGAAAGTTACCTTCCGCGAGGTCCGCGATCACCTCGGCGTGGAAACCCAGCGGCAATGGTCCGACAAGGCCATCGCTCGCACCACGCCATGCCTGGGGCTGTTCTCGATCGTCACCCTGCTGGCGTCACGCCTCGACTGCCGTGCCCAGCTGCAGGTCTCGGCCACGGCTTGGTACCACAAGCAGCGACCGAGCTTTGCCGACAGTCTCGCCGCAGCACGACGTGCGATCTGGAGGGAGCAGGGTATTGCCATGTCCCGGCTGTCCGTCAACGCCGCAAAACTTCCGCCAGCCCTCCACGAGAGCATCACCTATGCCCTCTGCCACGCGGCCTGAATGGCGAAAGTCGAGCTCAGCCACCTTTCTGGAGTTTGGCGTGTCTACGTTGCACCCGGAGGCGCTTGCGGGCGGTCTTTCGGCTGCGTTTAGGTCTGATACGCACGATGGCACATCTCCTGTGTGAGTTGGAACGTCAGACCTTAGCAATCTAGTCCCCGATCGCAAACGGACGGCGTGGCGCGAACCAGAAGTGACGGCTCGGTCGGGAGTACCGATCCGCATGCCTAGGATTACCTGTGGTAATGGGATGACCCTCCGGGTGTGAGCGTTTGGTCATCAATACCCAAGTGCAACAGCGCATAAAGCAAGGAGTCCGCTAATCCGAGCGCCTGATTGTGCTCACCGCAGGAGGCCACACTGGTTGCCGGATGGCTGTGAAGCCGGCCGCCGCGACCGCAAAGTAGCAGTGGAAGCCGTCGAGCAGTCGATACAGAGCTATGCAGAAAATCGGGTGACGGCCGGCTGATCAGGCGGCGGTCTATGCTGGCGTCTCTCTGACCTCCACGCCGTGATGCCGTCGCAGGATGTGTTGGAAATGGTCTTGGCTGTCTCCGGCGCGATGACGGTATCGGCTCAGGCGACGAGGTCAATCATGCTCTTGGCAGGTGGCTGACTGAGGCTTTGCCAACCATCGACCTTGCGCATGATAATTTGGCTTGAGGCGAGGAAGGCCCAGAACAGCACCCCTGCTGTCTCAGCTGAAGGCAGCACGTTCTGCGTCTTGATGCGACGCTTGAACTCCTCATGAAGCCGCTCGATGGCGCTGGTGGTCCGCGCTGATTTTCACTGGCTCGAGGGCAGCCGGTTGAAGGCGAGCAACGCGTCGCCAGCTTCCTCCAAGCTGTCGGCGCCAACCCGACATTTCAGCCGCCACCTGCGCGGGCAGGCTTCTCGGCGCGTCTCGATCTCCTTCGCGGTCTCGGCGTAGACCATGTCTGTGTAGTCGGCCGAGATCCCCTCATGCAGCCGCTCCGGCGCGTGGGCGGGGAGATTCCGGTGCTTGTGAACCGTGCAGCGCTGAGCGGGCACCGCCGGCCAGAGCGCGGCGAGCGCCTTTTCGCGGCCAGCCGCGCCGTTGATGATCAGGAACTCCGGGGTCCGCAGCCTGCGGGCGATCATGTCATCGAGTACGGCCCGCCACGCCGTCTCGCTCTTCCCGCCCATGGCGCGGACGGCCAGCAACACCTTCTGCCTGTCCCGGCGCACGCCTAGGACGGCCAACAACGAGATCGAGGTGGCCCTGCGATCCAGCCGGACCCGCACGACGGTTCCGTCCAGAATGAGGAGAACGATGTCCTCGCCCGCCAGGTCACGCCGGCCCCAAGGCCTCCCAATCCGCCCGTACTTTGCGCGAGGCGCGACTGACCACGTCCTTGCCCACCGCGCCCCGGAACAGCGCCGCCAGCGCCCGCTGCACCCGCCGCGTGTTGGTCCCGGCCAGGTAGGTACCCGCGATCAGCACCTTGGCTGGCGCGTCCGTCAGGCGTAGCGCGGCAGCACGGCGCTGCGCCATTCCCGGTTGCTGCCGTCCTCGGCCCGCATTCGGACCGGCGGCACCGCGAGCTCCACCGGCCCAAAGAAGCCCGTCAGCTGCCGCCTGCGATGTCCATGCCCAACGACCCCGCTAGCCCGCTCGTAGCGTCCGCGCCCCAGCGCCGCCTCGAGCTCCTGCTCTATCAGTTCCTCCATCAGGCCGCGGATCCGGCCCCGTAGGCATGCCTCGACTGGGTCAAACCAAGCCTCCCCGGCAAACAACGCCTGAGCGCCAAGCGCCTTGCTGCCATCCTTGGCCATGGCGTGGTCTCCGCCGGCGTGCCAACGCCGGTTGTGGCTCGTTGAACAAGCTGGAGACTACGCCATCCGAATTTCCTACCAGACCTGCGACGGCACCCACGCCGTTGCGGAACCTGACACCCTGAAGGACCTTCGGCAACTGGTTCTCGCCCTTCAGCGGGTGCCATGTCCTGGCAGCCGCCGGCCGGGCGATTGCCTTCGCACTCGCGCCAGGACAGGCGCACGAACTGCCCATGGCGCCGGGCCTGCTCGGCTGCTTGTCGGACGTGCCCGGCTGGTTGGTCGGTGATCTGGCCTGCTTAACTGAGGAAGCCGCGTAATCAGGTAAGGGATTGTCCGTGGGCGATGTGTTGTTGGCCAGGGCCGCGCTACCTAGGTGTGCTGGACTGGTTCGCGCATTCAGGAGCCCTTATGGCGCTGTCAACCTCTCCTAACATCGACCAGGCACTGGGGTTGGTTGCTAAGGCAGTCACCGACGGCAGCCTACCGATTCTGCTGGATGGCAGTGGCGAAACGCCCTGGGGAGACAAAGAGGCGACGCCGCTCGCCCGGATGGATGCAGAGAGCG
>NZ_JCACHA010000025.1:0-4463 GCF_059503625.1 Skermanella sp. | reverse complement strand
CGTCGCCAGCAGGAAACGTTGGCGGCATAACTCAGGCGCTATGGGAGGCGCTGCATGGGGGCAAAGTCACTCCTGCTCCAGGTCCGCTGCGCCGTCTTCAACGGCAAGCTTTGGTCCAGCTTCGGCCAATTGTTCCAAGCCGTCGATCCCGCCACAAAGCTCGTCACGGCGGCCTGACCCCAATCGCTCGGCAGTCTCATCTTTGACAGCCCCCTTTAGAGCGAAGTTCTCACAGTTTTAATTCACGCCTCATGATGTCGAGCATGGGTTCCGACATCGAATTGCGATCAGGATTTCCGGGTAAATTCACGATGTCACTTACCCATTCAAAATAAATCTGGGATATCCGCAGCGGATGGCGCTCCACGTTATCGGTTACTTTGGTGGCTATCGTGACACCAGGACAGCGTGTTCCATGGGCATGCTTTCGGGGGCTCGGCAGCGTGATTACTTCGAATCGGGGGCATTCGGAAAGTTGCATTACGACTGGGGCCAGACAATCATAGAATATCGTGTCGTGTAGAACTATCATTCCGCCTTTCTTCAAAAGACGCTCATAGAGCATTATTTCCGCCATGAGATGAGCATAGGTGTGCAGTGAGTCCAGAAAAAGAAGGTCGAACAATTCACCGTTCAGCAACTCCCGGACTTGACCGACCACATCAAGCGAGCTGGCATTGATGAAGGTGATGGCCGGTTCGATCTCGCTGCCTTCCCATAGATGGAAATGATCGTCGGCATCGATTGATATAACCCCACCATCCCCGTTGTCGGTCACCGCCGTTGCCAGGAAAGAGGTTGAGAATCCTCGGGAGCAACCTGTTTCCAGTACCCGTTTCCCTCCTGTCATGCACAACAGCGAGTACAAGAAGGAGGCCACTTCCAGCTCAACGGAATCGTACTGTGGCTCGGAGGCATACCTCTTTATCCACTCGGTCACGTCTGCTTCGGTGAAACGTTCCATCGAACTGTTGGGAGGAACCAGATAACCCCCAATCGATGCATCGTAAGCTTCCGCAAAAAGCCTAACGAGCGTAGGCAGACGTGCGGGGAGTGGCGCCGTACTATTGATCGGGTTACTCATCGGCTGTTTGGCTTCCTTCTCAACCCCGAAAACCTCGAACAAAATGCTTTCACTCCTGCCTAATTCTCAAAAGGAGAAGTTCCATCATGGAAAAGGAGTTTTTGCCGCTTCGGAGTTCGATTGAGAAAACGGCACTGGCGCACGATGTTGTGCCTCCGGCTCATAGGGACGCAGCCTCCCGCTGGCTCCAGCCAGGGTTGAGCGTGCCCAGCGTGCGAAGCCTTGGGTGTCACCATTCCTGTGAATCAGGAAGAACCAGCCATAACGCAGGAAATCGCCCAGAAAATAACCCAACATGCGGCGTCGCACGAATATGTAACCCCGATTTCGGAAGAGGTAGAATTGCTTGATCGGGGTTTCAGGCACAACGGCGTGGGCCAGACCGGACATGAAGGGGTGGATTTCCGCCGTTGAAGCCGGATGGCAGAACCGAGCCGAGGTGGTGGTGACGATGGTCTCCCCGCCGATGCGCATACGTGCAAGCAGGTCCAGCTCATCTCCCCGGAAGAACAGCCGGATGTCCGGCAGCCCCACCCGCTCGAACACGGAGGCATGGAACAGGATGCCGTTAAAGAGGTAAGCGATATTGGGGAACACGTGGACACCTTCCACGTCGGCTACGTTAAAGCGATAGCGCGTTCCGATGCGGAACGGGAATGCCAGTTTCGTCTGGTCGCAGTCGTCCGTGATCACCGGACCGATCACTGTCGCGCGGTGCTCGTCGGCGGCTTCACGAAGACTGGAGAGGCAGGTCGTAGTGGCAGGGAAGCCATCATCGTCCATCGTCCAGATCCAGTCGGCGCCTTCGGCCATGGCCAGCACGACCGCCAGGGCGAACCCTCCGGCCCCACCCAGGTTTCTGCGGGACGCGACATGGCGGACCTCTGGAAACTTTGCCACGACCTCGGCAGTCTGGGGCTTGTTGCCGTTGTCGACGACAATCACACAGTCCGGTCGGCGGGTCTGGGACAGAACCTTGCCTAATGCGGTTTCCAGGCATTCCGGCCGATCATGGGTGACGACGACACAAACTATCCGCTCATCGGGGGACACGTCAGGCCTCTTCCTTGATATGTGCTGCGGTCAATGGTGCATCGCGCTTTTCCGCGCTCGGGCTCTGCGGTTGCAGAGCCTGATCAACCCGAAGATAGTTCCACCAGAACTGCTCATCCGCCCAGGATGAGACAACACCGCGGTAGCGCTTGCGGATGCTTGGGTATGCGACGAACAGCCGGGCCGCATGACGGATTGCCGCCGTTCCGATGCTGAGGAAGGTTTTCCGATCGCGCCTTCGCACCTCCAGGCAGGTCTGGTTCGGATCATCGATCACGATTACGTCATGACGCGCGATGTCCCACCAGTGGGCGTCGGCGGACAGCGAGTAACGCGGCGACACCTCGGCACGGGGCGACGGCAGGATCAGATTGCGGAGGATGAAGCGGCTGATGCGCGCCGCCCAACCCGCCATGGTACGTGCCGCCGGGTACTTGCGGGCACGGGGATGGGTCTCTTCGCTTCGAGCTGATTGACGCCCATGAAAGCGCTTGGCCGCGGCGGCAATGCGCTGCCGCGTTCCCGGCGCATCCGAGACAACGGCTTCCGGTCCCGCGAGAAACTCACACGCGGCCTGTTCGAACAGCCATGCGCTGTAGTAATCGAACCGAACCAGTCGGCCGAAAACCCATTGGATGATCATAAGACTTGGCGCTAGGCGGCCGGCCCGCCCATGCAACGTCGCTACAATGAGCAGATTGCGGAGATCGTAATACCCGGTCCACCCACCCACCTTGCAATAGAAGGGTTCATGCCATACGGCCGCTCCGGGGAGGGTGACGGTTTGAATCCGGTTCTCCTTCAGCCGAAGTCCGAATTCGATATCATCTCCGCGGATGAAAATGGGAAGGGGCAAGCCCGTCCTGTCGATCACGTCCAGAGGAAATGTGAAGAACCACCACGCGTTGTAATCGACAAACGCGATGCCGGTACTGTTGACCTCCTCCCGGCGCCACGTCGTCGACTCGATTCGGATCGATTGCCGATTATAGATCCCACCTGATTCGACCAACTCGTTCGGCCGGTAGGCGTTCAGCATCTGACCGCCGACGGCGACGGCATCAACGCTGATCGCATGGAACATGATGCTTCTGCGAACCGCTTCGGGTTCCAGTTCCGCGTCATCGTCCATCAGAAGCATGTGGGATGCTCCGCCCTGGCGCCGGGCCTCCATGATGGCGCGCGTGAAGCCGCCAGCACCGCCGAAGTTGCCTTGTTCTATGATCCGGAGCCTGGAGCCATGCCGATCCATCAGGGAGGCGAAGCCCACGTGCTCGCGAACCTTCACGGTGCCTTGGTCGATGATGAAGATCATCTCTATGAAGTCGTGCGACCCTTCAGCTTCAAGCAGCAAACGGCTGTTGGCCAGCACCTCCGCTGGTCGGTTGAAGGTCGTAAAGCCGACCGCCAGCCTTACCGGGCGCTTCTCGGCCCGGCACGTCCACTCGGCGTCGTTGACCTCGACCCAGTCGTCACCCGATATCACCTCGACGTGAAGTGCACCCCAGGAGCGCCAGCCACCGACTGCCTCCGGAACCGGGACCTCCACCGCGTCGTTCGTATCGCTTGTATCATCGAACCGTTTCGATGCCAGAAGCACGCTGTCATTATCGCTCAGCCAGTCGGTCCGCATGATGCGATCGATGTCAGAGGGATCGCGCCACACACGGAGCACTCCGGACCCATTCAGCCGGGCTTGAAAGGTGAGCGTATCGGCATGGGTCCAGTGCCGCCAGTAAGCTTCCGGAAAATGATTGAAAAGAGAGTAGAATGAAACTCTAGTGCGGGGCGGAATACGCAGAGTTGCCCCTTCGACCTCCAGGGAGCAATTTTCTCCCGGCGAGCCACCCATATACCGCAAGTAAAGAGGGAATCGTGCAGGATCCCGAGGTAAGATCAAGCGTTGGAGGCAAACAGGCTGTTTCAAAACTCCTCCTCGAGGTCAAGGACCACGCGTTTTTACTTATAGAGTCTTATGTCACAGCCTTTTCGCACTGCTGGACCACCTGATTCTAGGCTGGTGTGATCAATCATTCTTTCGACCATGCTCAACTTCTCGCCGGAGCTTCAAGTACATTGCTGCGGATTGAGAGTCGCTTTTGGTCTTTCGAAACGATGAGAACTGGTAACGGAGGCGCAGAATTTCACGTTACATCTGCTGATGCTGGCATAAACATCATCTGCAAGACAGTCGTTAGTAGAGGTATACCGATGATACACTACAATATTTTTAAGCCATGATTATCCATGTAGACCTGAAACCGTTCGTTATATCCAACCTGTTATAGATTAGCCACAATGCACAGGGGGGCCATATCTTCATTCG
>NZ_JCACHA010000024.1:0-4465 GCF_059503625.1 Skermanella sp. | reverse complement strand
TGGCCTGCACGAGGCGGGCCAGCCCGATCTCGCGGATACTGTCCATGGTAAGCAGCTGACCCAACATCGCCGGTCCTTTGGCCAGCGCGTCCAGGACGGGCACGTAGGTTTCCTCATGAAGCGTTACCTCGCCGACTGCGAAGGTCGCCTTGAGTGGGATCAAGGCTCGCGGCGCGGTTAGAGCGAAGCGGGTGGCGTGCAGCAACTCGGCCTGTTCCTGCGGCGTCAGCCTGACGGAGCCCTTGACGAACATGTCTTTTCGGAACTGCTGGTTCAGGAAGTAGTCCCGTACGGTTTCGCGGAACAGCGGGTCGCCGATTTCGGCAAGTACCCGCTGGGCGTCCGCGGTCAGGTTGACCTGATCGACGTGGTCTGCGGGATTGGCTGAGGCGGCAAACGCCAGCTTGGCCTCATTCAGCTCACGCGCGACCTCAGCGAAGTACTGGGGCTGCCAGTCACGGTTAAAGTATTCATGTGCCAGATAATTGCGTGACATGGTTTTCAGGCGCTCCAGGCGCGGCACCACGCCCGGGTTGCTGCCGAAATAGCCTGCCTGGAACTCATTAAGCTGTTGGGCGAAGGCAATCGCCTTATCGATGCGCGCCACCATCGGCTCGGTCGAGCCCGCCGCGTGTTCGATCATCAGCTGCCTCAACGGCATGGTGGGCGACCAGCCGGGAAGGCAGTTATAGCTGATGTAGACCACACCCCCGAACTTCAGCTTGCGACGCAGGATCTCGCGGATGGTGCGGCGATTTTCGGGGCTGATCCAGCTGTAGATCCCATGCAGCGTGATGAAGTCGAACTCGGGCGTATCGGTCTCCAGCAGCTCGGCGAAACTTTTGTCGAAGAAGCGCACATTGGGCGTGCCCGCGGCGGCTGCGAGCTGCTGGGCACCAGCGGCATGGGAAGGATTGAAATCCGTGGCCCAGAAGTCACCTTGGGGATTGGCGGCGGCGATCAGGTTCGTGCTGAAGCCCTGGCCGAAGCCCAGCTCGCAGTAAGCAAAGGGCGACGAGAGCGACGGCGGCCTAATGCCCTTCAGGAGCATACAGAAAGCAAGGAAGGATGGTGTCAGCTCACGATAGAAGCCGTGCGTGTAGTCTATCTCAGAGACGTATCCGTCGGTCCAATTGCTCATGTTCCGTCCTTTGCGAGGTGCAGATCGCAATGTCACGGGATCTTGGTTAATGCTTTCTTAATTCAGACAACCCAAATCAGTCTCATGTCCTGGATCAGCCCTCGGCCTTCTCGTCGCCGAACAACGCCTTGCGCGTGACCGGGTCGTAGTAGCTCATCACCTGCTTGATGAAGGCCAGCGTGTCGGCAACGCCCAGCGCCTGAGCGAACACCTCGTAGTGGTCTGGCTGGACACGCAGCTTGCTTCGCCAAGCCGGCTTTTCCTCATATGAGTGCGCAAAAACCATTCTAACGGGGCAAAGTCATCGCCATGTTCTGGCATGACAACCCACCACAACGGCCAGCGCGAACGCGCACCAGCCGGCAATTAGAACAGGCGCCCTTATCAGCTCATCATGTCCAGACAGCTGCGGTAGAGATCGCCACCGTTTTTCACTTTCAGGATAATCGGGATCATGATTGGCCAGGCGTACCGTTCCGGCCGCCCCGGGGCTGGATTACGACACCGGCCGCGGCTAGAATGTGGCGGATTTTGCTCGAACTGCACCGGCACAGGATCGACAGATCATCGAGGGAGGCGCCGGCACGGTAGCGTTCGGCCAGTTCCTCGGAAGACAAAGGAAGGTTGGCGGTCCCTCGCTTGCCGCGACGCAGTGCCGCTTTAGCTGGACGATCAATCAACCTGATCTGGATACCAACGCCGATGAGCCTGCGGCGGATCTCGTCAGGATTGACCCTGTAGCCGAGCGATTGATATTGGGCTGCTATCTCGGCGAGTGTGGCACCCGTCTTGTAGTGCTCGGCTAGTTCCTCGATGGGAATGTCCGTAGCGGCCGCGTGATGAAGCTCGGGTTGCTCGGGACCATCGGCAGGAGGCGCGACAGGCGGAGGGATGACGGGGCGCGAGCCTGTCATGGAGCGATTGCTCAGCTCAACATGCCGATGCAACGCCGGTACAGATAGCCGACGCTGTCGCGCATCTGGTCGCCGTCAGCGCGCTGCAGGATCAGGTCGCTGGTCTCGCCGTTGGCGAACTGGAGCCTGACCCAGATGGTATCACCGCGCTCCTGATAGCGTGCCGGCACCTTGGACGCCGGAATATTCAGATCGAAGCCAGGGGGCAGATGCAGGATCGCCATGCCCTCCATGAATTCCATCCCGACATTCCCTTCCCGGCCATCGGCATGGCGCACCGAACAGGGCTTCTCCAGTTGCACCCAGTTGCCGCCCATCAGCCAGTTCGCCTCTGCCCGAGCGGAAGAGGTCAGCAGGAGCACGGCCGCGCTGGAAGCCAGCAGCCAGTGAGCCATTGCACGAAGCGGAAGCTTGTTGGCGAGGGTCATCAGATCACGTACTCCGCTGCCACGATCCACGTCGTCCCAACTTCCTGCGAAGTGGAGTGAGGAACGCCGCGCCCACGGGAGCGGATACGTCCGTGCAGCGCCAGGACGGTGCGGCTGCCGGTAGAGGTGCAGAGAAACGGCAGGACGCCGTGAACGCAGCACGCCAGGCCACCCACGATCATGCTGGCGCCGAAGCGGGTGGCGAACACCAGATGCTCCAGGTAGCTCTCGCCGACCGAGGAAGGGTGCTCCGTCATAAACCTGATCATGGTCATTTTCCTACTGGCGGGAAGCCGCAGCGCCCGTCTCTCGTTCTTAGAACACCAGGCGGATGTCGTCGGACAGGAGCCCCAGGTTGACATTGAGCGTCGCCAGCCTGGCAGCCTCAGCTTTGGCAGCCTCCGCCCGGGCGTGCTGTTCGTGGATCTCGGTCAGCCGCTTGAGGACCTTGGTCTGCTGCATCGACAGCATCTGCATGTAGGCGATTGGCAGGGCGCCGGCCCGGCGCAGCGTCAACACGGCGTCATCGTCCAGTGCGTTGAACCTATCCTCGGCGATGCGGTGCAGCCCGGTCACGGGAGTGTTCGTGCCGCTGTTGTTCAGAGTCAGGGGCCACGGCTCGATCACGCCGGCCTCGACCAACGCAGCGACAGCCAGATCGGTGGCAGCGTGATTGCGCTCAAGGTGGCCGAGGAAAGTCAGCACCTGTTTCAGGGTGTCGGCAAGGACGCCGTCGTCGGTGAAGAAAGCCTCGTTGTGGCCGGCATCGAACACCAGGCCGCTGCTCTCATCGATGCACAGGATGCTCTGCGCGGCGCCCTCGGGCCGCAACAGCCGGAATGGATAACCCCGCAGCACCATCGGTACATACTCGCCCATCCAACGGCCATCAGGTGCCACGAACAGGTTCCGGCCCGGGGCCAGCGACAGCACCGCCATCAGGACGTAACGGCCGTCCTGCTGCACGAAAGCAACCGGCATGCCCATTACCGCCTGGACGAGTTCGGAGGCGGCCAGCGGCAGCACCGCGTCACCGGCGGCAAAGGCGTAGGTCGTGTAATGGCGCCATGCCTTGCCGGCATGACGCTCGCGGCTGACAGCGGTGAACTCAGGCATGGGGGGATCCTGTTTGAGATGCTGCTGGTATCTCGGATTGTTGCGCCAGGTCGGCTACTCGGAAGGCTTGTCCCTCAATGACCATGGCAGACCGAAGGATGGGCGGAGGCGGCAGGCTCATGCTCGCAGGCTCCTCTTCACGGGCGCCTCAGGATGACGCCAGCTCCGACGAGCACCACCGTCGCTTCTCCAAACGATCTCCAGGGCGGAGGATGGCGGACGAGCCGCTGACACGTCTGGTGTGACGGGGTGGATGCGGTGGAAATCTCTTAGGCAGGTAGCATGCCATTCAGGGCTGGTAGCGAGCCCAGCCGCCCGAGCCGACCGGCAGACATTGACGGCAGTTTCCGCGCTGGAACAGGGATTGGCGCCCAGCAGATCCTCGGGGCAGCGCGCCCGCAACGCCTCCACCACCTCAGCAGGCGGCACCGGCCCATGGGCCAGCCACACCTCGGATTGGACGAACCCGTCCCGGCGGAACAGCTCGATCATATAGCCGGTCGCCGACTGCAAGCCCGGCGCTTGCCCAGGGGCGACTCCTATCATCGGCAGGAGCGGAGCCAGTGACGGCAGCGCGTGATTGGCAAAGATCCATATCCCCCAGTAGGCGTCCGCGATCTCGGCAAAGTGCTCGGCTCCACGAACCGCCTCCAACCCGGCCTCTGCCATGGGCAGGATCTCGACCTTGGGCTTAGTCACGGTTACCGTATCGTTGGCGACGTCGACATAGAGCCCGCCGAACTGGAGAGCAGTCTGGAAGTACCGGCCGCGCAAAACGCCCCAGACGCATCGGCCAACGCCTCCTGCTGCCATGAAGGCGCTCAGGGCACGGGCGCCGCGCTGGTCGGGTTTTGCCAACCCGGCTT
>NZ_JCACHA010000023.1:0-4466 GCF_059503625.1 Skermanella sp. | reverse complement strand
TAGAAGACCATCTCGTAATTCAGCGTCCATCCCGGCAGCAGGAGCGGCCAGATGCGCGTCGGCATTCCGGGATAGAAATGCGGGATGAAGAACAGGGACTTGACGACATGCTCAGGGGTCAGCACCACGCCCCGGAACAGGTGCGGCGCCAACAGGCAAGCACCCGCCACCGTCAGCGTGAGCAGCCAGTAGAGCGGTACGATGCGCACGATCCGGTTGGTCATGAACCGGAGCGGCGTAGTCTGCCGTTCATGCGTCGTCACCCACATGATAAAACCGCTGATCACGAAGAAGACATCGACGCCGGCTTGACCGAACTGCCAGATCTCTCCGTGGAAAAAGACTTCGAATTCCGGGATCTGGTAGCGGGCATGATGGAAGACCACAAGCAGAGCCGCGAAAGCCCTGAGTATTTGAATCGAAAAAATCGTGAATTTCATTGCAAGCTTTGAGGCTTTTCCGGATGTAGATCTACGGATTATAGCATCCGGCACGCTGCTACGTTACTTTTCTGGTCGGTGGCGTTAACACTAATCCATTTGAACGGCCAATTCGATAACGGGCTAATCAGGCCTATGTCAGCTAAGCCATCCTGTAGCGTTGCAGGCTAAGGTCCGGATTTATTCCGGTTCCCCTGGACAACACGCGGCGCGGCCATTAACAGGTTAACTGGACCGGCAGCAGGCGGGTCCGCGCAGGTTGCAAAGGCCCCTTGCAGAAGGCAAAGAGCAAATTCACATGGCAAAAGACTACCGGCCGGTTTCCGCGGAAGCGCAGGTCGAAGCCTTGCGTACGCTGGTCGCCGCCGTCACCGCGACCCGCGAGGGCGCTTCCCCGGAAGAAAACCTGGCGCCCGGCCTGCTCGATGTCCTGGACGGGCTGGAACCGCGCGAATCAGCACTGGTGTCCGAACTGCTGATGAGCATCGCCTTCCGCGCCGGCAGTCAGGTATCGGAGCGCTACCCCTTCATCGAATTCGCCATCCACCTGGGCCGCGCCGCCCTGGGCGACGACGAGACAGGCAGCGACCCCTCCGGCTTCCTGAAAGACCGCCTGCCGAACTGGGACGTCATGGAACCGGCGCTCCGCACCATGCGCCGCCACGGCCGCCGCTGGTGGCAGCGCAACTCCGAAGGTGACCCGGTCGAACTCCTCCAAGCCTACGCCTTGGGAGCCGCCCAACTCGCCTGCCTCAGCCACGCCGACCAGGACGAAGGCCGTTTGACCGCATCGGGGCTGCTGTTTACGGCGGCGGCGCAGATACTGACACTGCGGAAGATCGAAGATCTGTCGGGGAGCGACGAGCAGGCCTGAGCCATCAAACATCGATGTCCTGGACGAACTTGGCGTTTTCCTGGATGAACTGGAAGCGCAGTTCCGGCTTGCGGCCCATCAGGCTTTCGACCAGGGACTTCGTCTCCTCCACCTGACCGCGCATTTCCGGGTCGTGTGTGTCGGGCACGACGACGCGGAGCAGGGTCCGTTTGGTCGGGTCCATAGTGGTTTCCTTGAGCTGGGCCGGCTGCATCTCGCCCAGGCCTTTGAAGCGGCTCAGCTCGACCTTCTTGCCGGCGAAGACCGTCCGGATCAGCTCGTCCTTGTGGGCGTCGTCGCGGGCGTAGATCGATTTGCCGCCGTGGGTGACGCGGTAGAGCGGCGGCAGGGCCAGATACAGGTGGCCGTTCTGGATCAATCCCGCCATCTCCCTGTAGAAGAACGTCATCAGCAGCGACGCGATATGGGCGCCGTCCACGTCGGCGTCGGTCATGATGATGACGCGCTCGTAGCGCAGCTTTTCCGACGAGAACTCGCGGCCGGTGCCGCAGCCGAGCGCCTGGATCAGGTCGCTCAGTTCCTGGTTCCCGCGCATCTTGTCGGCGCTGGCGCTCGCCACGTTCAGGATCTTGCCGCGCAGCGGCAGGATGGCCTGGGTTTCGCGGCTGCGGGCCTGCTTGGCGGAGCCGCCGGCGCTGTCGCCCTCGACCAGGAAGATCTCCGTCCCTTCCGGCGTGGTCCGGCTGCAATCGGCCAGCTTGCCGGGCAGCCGGAGCCGCCGGGTCGCTGTTTTGCGCGACATCTCCTTGGCTTGGCGCTTGCGCTGCCGCTCCTCCGCCTTCTCGATCAGGTAGTCGAGCAAGGCGTTGGCCGAAGCCGGATTGCCGGAGAGCCAGTGGTCGAAGTGGTCCTTGACGGCAGTGTCGACCAGCTTGGCCGCTTCCGCCGTGGCCAGCTTTTCCTTGGTCTGGCCCTGGAAAGACGGGTCGCGGATGAAGATCGACAGCAGGATCGTGGCGCCGCCGAACACGTCGTCGGCCGTGATCTGGGCCGCGCGCTTGTTGCCGACCAGCTCGCCGAACGCCTTGATGCCGCGCGTCAGCGCCGTCCGCAGCCCCATCTCGTGGCTGCCGCCCTGGGGCGTCGGCACCGTGTTGCAGTAAGAATGGATGAAGCCTTCCTCGTCCTCCGGCCAAGCGATCGCCCATTCCGCCCGCCCGGCATCGCCGGGGAACGGCGCTTCTCCCGCGAAGGGCGCGGGAGTGACGCCCTTGCGGTCCTTCAGCGCCGCCGTCAGGTAGTCGTTCAGGCCGCCGGGGAAATGCAGCGTTTCGGACGCCGGAGTGATCGCATCGGCGCTCAGCAGTTCGGGATCGCAGGCCCAGCGGATCTCGACGCCCTTATAGAGATAGGCCTTGGAGCGGGCCATGCGGTAGAGCCGCTCCGGCTTGAAGGTCGCCGCTTCGCCGAAGATCATCGCGTCGGGGTGGAACTTGACCGTCGTGCCGCGCCGGTTATGCACCGGGCCCAGCCCGACCAGCCCGCCGACGGCAAGGCCTCGGCTGTAGCTTTGGGTGTAGAGCTGGCGGTCGCGCGCGATCTCCACCGTCAGGCGGTCCGACAGCGCGTTCACCACCGACATGCCGACGCCGTGCAGGCCGCCGGAGGTCGCATAGGCCTTGCCGCTGAACTTGCCGCCGGAGTGCAGCGTCGTCATGATGACTTCGAGCGCCGATTTACCCGGATATTTCGGGTGCTCGTCCACCGGGATGCCGCGCCCGTTGTCGCGGATCGTCACCGTCGAGTCGGCGGCCAGTTCCAGATCGATTCGGCTGGCGTGCCCCGCCACCGCCTCGTCCATGGCGTTGTCGAGAATTTCCGCCACCAGATGATGCAGGGCGCGCTCGTCCACGCCGCCGATATACATGCCGGGCCGGCGGCGTACGGGTTCCAACCCCTCCAAGACCTCGATATCCTGGGCGGAGTAGCTGTCTTCTTTGCGTAGGGTATTCTGAAAAAGGTCGGTCATGGCCACTAATATAGGAATTAGATCACCATCCACGCAAGCGCGTGCGGTGTCGCGGGACGAATTGATTACAATATTTGGTATTAGGATTCTCACCTGAACTCAAGAGGAAGCATCGATGGCGGACAATGAACCGGATCTGGAAGGCGGTCCCGCCCTTCGGACGATCGCGATGCCGGCCGATGCCAACCCCAACGGCGACATCTTCGGCGGCTGGCTGCTGGCCCAGATGGACGTGGCGGGCGGCATGGTCGCGGCGCGGCGAGCCCATGGCCGCGTCGCTACCGTCGGCATCGAAGCGATGAAGTTCCACCAGCCGGTCCTCATCGGCGACGAGGTGAGTTGCTACTGCACGATCCTGCGGATCGGCCGCACCTCCATGGCGATCAAGGTCGACACCTGGGTCCGGCGCGGCACGGCGAAGGGCGCCGCCAAGGTGACGGAGGGCGTCTTCACCTATGTCGCGATCGGCGACGACAGGCGGTCCAGGCCGGTGCCCGCCGAAGGAGATGCCTGAACGGGCCAAGGCGAAGCCGGAGCCGAAGTTTGTTACGCGTTGCGCCTCCGGCCCTTCGTTATAAGTAATGACGAACACGAGGAAAGTAACGACGATGCCGGAACTCCAGCCTACGGCCTGCGCTTCGCCTCCCTGCTACGCCGGTGAAGTCGACCCTGCCTATAACGGCGCCGTCTCCGACGCCGAACTGGCGGAACTGCTGAACGCCATGCTGGAGGTCGGCCGGGCCAGCGCCAAGGCGCTGACGGCCGTCGGTGCCGAGTTCGACCAGACGGAGGTAACGGACCTCCTCACCTCCGTCCAGCGCAATCAGGCGCGCTTCTGCGGGGTGCTGACGCGCGTGCTCGTGCAGTTGGGAGCCAGCCCGTCCAACGCCACCAGCACCTTCCATGACGAGGTCGTCGGCCTTGGGGAAGTCGCGGAGCGCCTGGCCCTGCTGAACAGCGGCATGGCCTGGGTCGTCGGCCAGTTCGACGCCACGCTGCCGAAGGTGGCCGACGATCAGCTTCACGGCGTCCTGTCGGAATGGCGGGAGATCCACCGGAACGACCTGAAGGACTGTTCGGAACTGCTGGACTGGCTGGCCAGGCAGCAAGCAGAAGGGTCCTAAGCCGGAGCCCGGCTCGGCCTTGTCAGGATGTAGACGGC
>NZ_JCACHA010000022.1:0-4467 GCF_059503625.1 Skermanella sp. | reverse complement strand
CCGTATCGATCCGGGCCGGGCATTCCGGGTGGCCCATGCCGGTGTCGTGCAGACGGAAGTCGGGATGGGTGAATATCAGGGTAGTCATTACTGCGCCCGCCTGGAAGTCGTGGAAAGATCGTACCGGTCCGGGGACCGGAGCTTAGTTCCGGTCCCCGTCCGTCTCAGCGGGCCTGCTTCAATGCGCGAGTTCCGGCGACTTGGCCTTCTCCTCCGCCGCGATCTCGGCGCGGCGGATGCCAATGAAGTCCCGCACGCCGACCAGCCCGACTAGGGTGTCGCCGTCAAGCACCGGCACGTGGCGGATGTGCTTGTCTTCCATCAGGCCAAGCACATGCAGCAGGGTGTCGGTCGGAGCACATGTGATGAGATTGCGGCTCATCAGCGACGAGACCTGCATCTGGAGGACCCGCCCGCCATGCTCAAGCAGGGCACGGGTAATGTCGCGCTCGGAGAACATGCCGACGACGGTGTTGCCCTCGGTTCGGCAGACATCCTTGACCACCAGAGCGCCGATGTTCTCGGCCTTCATCAGGCGCGCCGCGGTTTCCACGGTTTCGTTCATGCGGATCGTCACGATCCGATGGTTCTTGCTACGGAGAACGTCCTCAACCCTCATGACATTTCCTCCTCGTTGACGGTTCGCGCCCCTTTTTTGTGGGGCTTATTGCGCCGCTACGGCGGGTTGTCCGGCCGGTTCGGGAACCTTCGTCCGGGTATAGCAACCGGCGATTTCGCCCCGCTGCTTGACCAGCGCCAGGACCACGTCGATGGTCGGAGTCGGGACGCCGACCATGCGGCCCATCTCCTGAACGACGGTCAGAAGCGGGTCGATCTCCATCGGGCGCTCGCGCTCAAGGTCCTGGAGCATCGAGGTCTTATGCGCGCCGACGGCGCCTGCGCCATTGATCCGGCGCTCGACATCGACGCGGAAGTGTACGCCGAGCCGGTCGCCGATCTCCTTGGCTTCCAGCATCATGGCACGGGCGACGGCGCGTGTCTCCGGATCGGAAGTGATGACGTCGAGGGTAGCGTGGGTCAGCGCGCTGATCGGGTTGAAGCACAGGTTGCCCCACAGCTTCAGCCAGATCTCGTCGCGGATCTTGTCCAGCACGGGTGCGCGCAAGCCGCCGGCGGTCAGTGCTGCCGATAACTTCATGATGCGGTCGGAAGAGCTGCCGTCCGGTTCGCCCAGGCTGAACTTGTCGCCGTAGACGTGCTTGATGACGCCCGGCTCGATCACTTCGGTAGCGGGATAGACGACGCAGCCGATGGCGCGCTCAGGTCCGAATTCCTGCCACTGCTTGCCGCCGGGATCGACGCTTTCGACCACCCGGCCTTCGAAGTCGCCGCCGTGCTTGTGGAAGTACCAGTAAGGAATGCCGTTGACGGCGGTAACGATCGCGGTGTCCGGACCGAGCAGTGGCTTGATCGACGGGATCGCTCCGGTTACCGAATGCGCCTTCAGCGCAATGATGACATAGTCCTGCGGACCGAGCTTGGCCGGGTCGTCGCTGCATGTCGGGTGGACGACGTCCTCGCCTTCATCGGTGATGAGCTTGACGCCGTTCTGCTGCATGGCCGCGAGATGGGGCCCGCGGGCGACCAGACTGACATCCGCACCGCCCTGATGCAGGCGCACTCCCATATAACCACCGATGGCGCCCGAGCCGAAAATACAAATCTTCATGAGCGTCTCTCCCTTGAGGCTTGTGGCTCTTATGCTCTTCTTGGTGTGCTGCTCTTGTTTTTCGCTGTTCTTATTTGGTGTGCGCAACGCCCGTCGGCACATAGCATGCGGACCACGGATCCTGCGTTCCTGGTTTTGATCTTGGTATACATAATACTGTGTGTCAACACGATTCCAGTTCACATCGCGGAAAGCCTTGAAACAGGAACCCCTGGGTCAAAACGCCCATTGTAGGATTGTTGCGCGACACGCCATGAAACGGTAGAACCGGGTATGCGAGGCGTATACTGTATTAGTAATGCAGTCGGCCAGATCAGTCGGGTCAGGACGGGGGCTTGCGACGCGGTACGGCTCAACCAGAAAAGTAGAAGGTGGCAGTCAATGACTGGTCCTACGTTGAACGTCCAGCCGCTGGATACCAGCACCAGTTTTCGCACTCAGGTCTATCATGCCCTGAAGCAGGCGATCACTGAAATGGATATCTACGACCATAAGACCGAAATCCGGCTGGATGAGCGGCAGGTCAGCGAAAAACTGGGCGTCAGCCGGACTCCGATCCGCGAAGCCATGACTCTGCTGGAGCAGGAAGGCTTCGTCCGTTCCCAGCCGCGCCGCGGCATCTTCGTGATCCGCAAGACCAAGCGCGAAATACTTGAGATGGTCACGGTCTGGGCCGCCTTGGAAAGCATGGCCGCCCGCATCGCCGCCGAGAAGGCATCGGACGAGGACATCCGCTCGCTCCGCGAGCTGTTCAGCGATTTCGAGCAGAAGAAGCCGGCCGAGCACGTCAACGAGTACAGCGACGCCAACATCGCCTTCCACAAGGCGATCATCCGGATGAGCGGCTGCCAGTTGATCCAGGAGATCACGGAGAACCTGTTCATCCACATGCGGGCGATCCGCAAGCTGACCATCGGCCAGGACAACCGGGCGGAACGCTCGATCGTCGATCACAAGAACATCATCGACGCGTTGGCGCGGCGCGATCCCGCAGCGGCGGAGCAGCTCGTCCGCGACCACACCCTGGGTCTCGCCAAACATATCGAGCAGCACGGCAACTTCCTGGACTGACGGCGGCACGCCCGCCCTCGGCCCGGCGATGTTCCGGAAATTCGTCTACCTGATGGCGCTGGCCAGCGAGCGCCATTTCGGCCGGGCGGCCGCGGCGTGCCACGTCTCGCAGCCGACGCTGTCCAACGCGATCCGCCAGCTCGAGGAGGAGCTTCAGGTCCCGATCGTCGAGCGCGGCCAGAAGTTCCAGGGCTTCACGCCCGAAGGACAGAAGGTCCTGGAATACGCCCGCCGCATCCTGGCGGAGCGTGACGGCCTGCATCAGGAACTGGGCGCGCTGACGACGGGCCTGACCGGGCGGCTCCGGATCGGCGCTATCCCGACCGCGCTGCCGGCGGTGCCGCACCTGCTGGCGCCGTTCCGCGCCAAGTATCCGCAGATCCAGGTATCGATCATGTCGCTCAGCTCGCGCGAGATCCAGCGCGAGCTTGACGATTTCGAACTCGACGCCGGCGTCACCTATCTGGACAACGAACCGCTGAGCCATGTCCGGATGGCGCCGCTTTATACGGAGCGCTATTTCCTGCTGACCCGCCGGGGCACTCCCGGCTTCGAAGGCCGGACCCGCGCCACCTGGGCCGAGGCGGCCGACCTGCCGCTGTGCCAACTGACGCCCGACATGCAGAACCGCCGCATCGCCGATGCAGCCTTCCGCATGGCCGGGCGGACCGTGACGCCGGCGATCGAGACCAACTCGATGACCAGCCTGTTCACCCATGTCCGGCTGGACCTGTGCTCCAGCATCGTGGCGAGCCAACTCCTCACGATCATGCCGCCCGACCCCGACCTGATGGCGCTGCCGCTGGTTTCGCCCGAGCTGGCCTATACCGTCGGCCTGGTCTTCACCGACCGCGACCCGCCTGCCCCCTTGGCACAGGCGTTGGCGGCGATAGCCGCGCGTGGGGAGGTTGGCGACGCAATCGCAGGTTCCACGCGGGACGTGCTGAGGCAGCTGGGAATCGAGACTGGCGCCGTCAGGCCATAAGGCTTGACTACCTGTTCGAAGCCGCCGCGTTATTGATCAAACCCTGCGACCGTCATCGAGTTTATTGCAAGCTTGACCCTTGTTCCATTTGAACAGGACGATCTGGTCGCCTCTCCGGGCTGAAATTCTCAAGACACTTACAAGAAGGGTGATCATTCCGAATACACCCAGCAGCAAAGATTGAACGAGATGATGTAAGTTGATCTCTTTCTTATAGTTTCCGTCAAGCACACACAACATCATTGATCCTAGAAATCCTGGAAGATACCAGAACATCAGGACGTCATACCAATCTATACCTAATCCGTCCAATAAAGATATAATTTCCATCTCTTCGGTCTTCCGTCTTAACAAAAATATTTGTTTGATAAGGATCAAGATTTGAAACGCGGCAGGCTCCAATATACATTATGAGGCATGAAGTTACAATATTGAAGAAAGTCTTTCCATCCCTTCCATGCACACTTGTGCATGAAAAATGAATAAATGAACGGGATTTTCTTTGGAGTCAGCAACCCTGAATATCGGAGCCAATTCCGCATCCCCAGGGCATCGCAGGCTGCACGAAGCATCTTCAGGTTATGATAGCCAAACCCTATCATCCCATCAGAATTTGAAATTTGCCAGTCTGCCCCGGTCTCCTCCATCCTCCCCTCCAAGCTTAAGAAATACAAGCTTAAGAAATACAAGATACCAGCAGCAGCGGCGGTAAGCCGCGCGG
>NZ_JCACHA010000021.1:0-4481 GCF_059503625.1 Skermanella sp. | reverse complement strand
ATAGCCGAGACGGTAGAGGCGGCGGTCTGCTCAAGTAATGTCTCCATGGACTTTTGCTGCTCATGACCGAACAGCAACAGCATGATGGTGCCGAATGCTGTAACCGGAAGCAGCGCAAGCGCCACCAGAATGAAGTTGCGAGAATTCTTTGTCATGCAACCACTCTCAACAGCATACCTACCC
This sequence comes from Skermanella sp., assembly GCF_059503625.1. Lineage (NCBI taxonomy): Bacteria > Pseudomonadati > Pseudomonadota > Alphaproteobacteria > Rhodospirillales > Azospirillaceae > Skermanella > Skermanella sp. Next base: position 4,298 of record NZ_JCACHA010000021.1, on the reverse strand, counting down.
ATCAGTATCTATACATTGATGAAGCGCGTCGCTTATAGTTCGTGCAATTGTCATAAAGGCCAGCTCTGACGCTGTCAGTTTATAGTCGTTTCCTACGCAGGGCTGATCTTATCCGAGGGTAACCATCGGTTAATGGCTGATCGAGTAGTCTCTATGACCTTTTTGGGCGTGTATGCCATGACGCATATCGGCGCAGATCATGGACCGCAGTCAGCACAGTACCAGGGTAAGCGCGTGCTGATCTGCGAGGATGATCCGCGTGTCGGGATGTGTATCGCGTCAGTTCTCCAAGAAGTCGGCATTGAGGTTACCGGCCCCATCGGCACCGCCGAAGAAGCCTTGGCAGAATGCTTCCGGCAACCCCCCGATCTGGCGTTGATCGACATTGGTCTGAGTGGAGCCATTGATGGCATTTCTCTCGCCGCCGAAATCGTCACATTGGGCGTGCCCGTGATCTTCCTGACCGGTGACTATCAGCGCGCGTGCATAGAGGGGCGAGAACATGCCGCTGACATTCTTATCAAACCGATTTCCGTACCTGTCTTCCTCAACTCGGTAGCCTCGGTACTTCAAACCAGGGTTGAATAGCCTGAGCTACGGGTTCATGCTTTTGGTTCTGTGATGGTCCCGCTCAACAGCCGAAATGCGTTGCTCTAATACTTGGCTGACCCGCAGCAGATCATCGGGGGCTTGGTCCACCTGCACCTTAATCCAACGATCCTGACAGCCGCGTTCAGCCAAGACCTGCAAAGCTTCCGGCGTCAGTTTGTCGTCAATCCAGAAGAAATTAGCAGTCAAATCGATACCTTCGGTCTTGCAACTATTCCATACAGCCGGTTCCACAGCATTGATCAATTTCGACAGCTTGGAAGGTAAACTGGCAACCTGCATAGCGTGACGGAACGCCAGTGAGACATCGTTTGGCATATCCGCTCTGCACCGCGTTGTTAGCCAAAATACGTTATGAGAGGCGACAAGATGCGCCAAAAACTCCTCGGCATACGGCGACAACTCGAAGCCGCTGCGGCTGGCGCAGGAGCGGCGCAGTAGAACTCCATCGACATCGAGGTAAATTATCGCCATATTGGATGTTTTACCATAAGGAACGGCATGAACGCACTTGAAATGTTGATCAGCGAAACAATGGCGACCAAGGGCTTGCGCAAGGCCCAGATCGTCTCCCTGCTGGGGTTCAAGAATGTCGCGAAGGGCATCAGGCGTTTCGACGCCTTCGTTAAGGATGGGATTGACTCTCCCGGTATGCTCGACCGGCTTCCATCCGCCCTCGGGATTCCTGCTGAAGCAGTGTACGCCGCTTATGAGCAGATGCTCGACCAAATGCGGACCGAGGCTGAAACACAACGCACGACCAATCTGGGACAGCTTCGAGCCGACTTCCGGCCGCACGTCCGGGTTAAGACGGAACGCACCGTTCCCAGCCCCATTTTCGTTGTGGCGATGACGGGTGGGCCGGATCGCTGGCTGCGGATCAGCCTGCCCGAGGAAATCACGGCCTTACCCGAGCATAGCCAGATCGAGCAGGTGGCTGAGATCATCCAGCAACATCACGCCGAGCGCAAAGGATGGGCAGGACCATTCGGGTCGATCATCGGCTACTACTATCGGTCCGAGTTCGAAATAGCCGTAGAGTTCTCGGTCACCGGAGAGGTGATTGGGCCGTATCTCGGGCGGTTCCCTGTGGCGGCCTGTCGGATGTCCGTCTAGGCTTCCGGCCGCAACGCTCGTTCTGAATGCCTTGCGGCTGCATATTGGCGTCGGCTGCCAATATGAAGTCAATCCTGCCTGGTAGCGGCTCGGCAACAGCACCGGCCTGAACAGCGTGGAAAGACCCCATGGCCCGAAAGCACCTGCTGATCGTTGCCAACACTCCGTCCGAGAACACGCGCATCCTCCGTGACGCTATAGTTCGGGGCGCACAGTCTCCGGACATTGAAGATGTCGAGGTGCGAGCCTTGGACCCCTTGGAGGCTGGACCGGATGATGTCTTGGCGGCGCAGGGCATCATCCTCGGGACGACCGAGAACCTCGGCTACATGAGTGGTGTGCTCAAGGACTTCTTCGACCGCATCTACTATCCCTGCCTCGAACGGACGCAGGGGCTTCCATATGCCTTGTACATTCGCGCAGGGCATGACGGAACCGGAACCCGGCGTGCCGTAACAACCATCGTCACCGGCCTGCGCTGGAACGCAGTTCAGGAGCCGCTGGTGCTTCGGGGCGGCTTTCGCGAAGAGTTCATCGGCCAATGCGAGGAACTTGGCATGCTCATGGCGGCAGGGGTGGGAGCCGGTATCTTCTAGGTTTCGAGCCATTCCTCCCTGAGTTTCAATGAGCTTCGCACGGCGTCATGGGGCACCATAAATAATCATATATTTAATAGCGAGTACTTAGATGAAAATTAAAGAGTATTATTGTCGTGGCACCATGGAAAGCCATGAGGCGGACTACTGGCGCTGCAAGCTTATCGATCAACACTTCCCGTTATTTGGTATAGCCGAGCGAGAAGATTATATAGCAATCGGGTTCAATGACCTTAATGACCTAATCCACGCTCGGTTCATGTTTTCCGAATACCCAGAGGTCATTCTAGGAGAAGATTGCATGGTCTTACCAAGTCGCCTAGCTGGTACGTTCGAGTTTCATCAGATGCTCCGCGCATGCGCTGGAAGGTTCAGGCGACATGATCTGTCAACCCTGCACGTCGCCTTCTTGTGCCAGGATGACCGCGATGAGTTTGTTCGGCTGATGGATGGAAAAATGAAGCCTTGCTGATCGTACGACCCGAACTGGCTAGCGTTCTACAAAGGGTGTAGACCCGCTGCCGGGGCGGATGGCTTACATCGACCACTGACCTGAAGCTCGCTCCAGCTAAAGGGCGGCGGCTGAAAAGCTTATCCTCCACCACATGCCCCGCGAAAGCCGATGCCGCAGGCAGGTCGAGCACAGGGCAACCAATTAACCAAATCGATTGAGAGGTTGACCGCGCGGCGCATTCAGGACTACTGCTCATTCCAGAGCATGCCTTGGAGAGTCTCGTGGTGGATGTATTGCCAGTCATTCCTGGCCTGGAGCCAGTGCCCGATGAACGGCGTTTCCAGCTACTCGTTGACGCCGTTAAGGACTACGCCATCTACATGCTCGATCCCCACGGGATCGTGAGCAGTTGGAATTCGGGCGCGCAGAGGTTCAAGGGCTACAAGGCGGTCGAGATCATCGGTCAGCACTTCTCACGCTTCTACACCGAAGAGGATCGGCAGGCGGGAGTGCCGCAGCAAGCACTCGCCACCGCCGTGGCGGAAGGGAAGTACGAGACGGAAGGCTGGCGAATTCGCAAGGACGGCAGCCGCTTCTGGGCCAGCGTCGTCATCGACCCCATCCATGACGAGGACGGAAACCTGTTCGGCTTCGCCAAGATCACCCGCGACATCACCGAGCGCAAAGCGGCCGAGGAAGCCCTGCGACAGAGCCAGGAGCAGTTCCGCTTGTTGGTTCAGGGCGTCACCGACTACGCCATCTTCATGCTCGATCCGACCGGGCACGTCACCAACTGGAACTCGGGCGCGCAGCGGATGAAGGGCTATGCCGCTGCCGAGATTATCGGCCAGCACTTTTCCCGCTTCTATACCGACGAGGATCGGGCGGCTGACGTACCGACGCGGGCACTGCAAACCGCAGAACGCGAAGGGCGGTTCGAAATCGAAGGCTGTCGGGTTCGTAAAGACGGCAGCCATTTCTGGGCGAGCGTCGTCATCGACGCCATCCATGACGAGAACGGGAAACTGCTCGGCTTCGGCAAGGTCACCCGCGACATCACGGAGCGGCGGCAGACACAGATGGCCTTGGAGGAGGCGCGAGAAGCTCTATTCCAGGCGCAGAAGATGGAGGCTGTGGGCCAGCTTACCGGCGGTGTCGCACATGACTTCAACAATCTGCTCCAGGCAATCAGCGGCAGCCTGGAGGTGGTCGAGCGGCGGCTCGCGGTCGGACGGACTGACGTGGGTCAGCACGTGGCAGCGGCCCGCACCGCGATGGACCGTGCCACCGCTTTGACACAACGGTTGCTTGCCTTTGCCCGCCGTCAGCCGCTCAAGCCCGAGTACACGAACCTGAATACGCTCGTGCCGGAAATGCGGGACCTAATCCAGAAATCGGTTGGAGAGGCGGTTCAGGTGGAATTGAGGCTGACCCAAGAACTGTGGCCGATCTGGGCAGACGCCAATCAGGTCGAGAGCGCGCTGCTGAACTTGGCGATTAACGCTCGTGACGCCATGCCCACC
>NZ_JCACHA010000020.1:0-4501 GCF_059503625.1 Skermanella sp. | reverse complement strand
CCCCTGGCGCAGAGGACGCGATATCGCACTTGCCGGACGGAATGGCGGTGGCCGATGAGCGGCTTCTGCGCCAGAAGAGGTCGGCGGGGCTTTCGGGGGTTGAAGTTGGTCAGGACAGGACGGGAATTTTCGCCGAGCCAGGCGAAATTCCGTTGATCCTGGAGGGATGTTCCGCTGATCCGGGCGAAAATGCTCGGGTTTCCGGTGAACCAGGGAAAGCGACAACCGTCCATTCCTGCCGCCCATTCTAACTTCCGATAATTCAATGGAATCGGAACTGACGGTCTTCACGGTACACTGTGCCGGAGGATCGCATTCGCTTTGAGCACACGCTTCAGCTTGCTGGCGGGGCACACTCTTGGCGGTTGCTCAGGGGAGCATCGAGAAGTTGGATGGTGCCAGCGGTCAGAGCTACCTCGGCGCAAAACTGGGCTTGAGCTTCAAAGGGCCTCAGGTCGAACCGGGATCTCCGGTCGAGCACCCGGTTCTGCGGCACGGCGATGTTCTGGTCGCCATTGATGGTGTCCAGCCCCACGGTTCAACTCAGGTCCGCAACCACGTTGGACGGAAGCGTGTCGGGAGGCGGTTGCCCTGAGCCTCGAGCGCGACGGTTCCAGGCGTGTCCTGACCGCCACTATTCAGGACGATCAAAGGTCCAGTCGGCGCTGGAGACGATCCAGGTGGACGTTAACGATTGCGTGGAATATTGGGTGGGCGACGAATCGGTCGCTGAGAAGCCAAAGCTTGAACAGCCGATATTGGTGAGAGGTTGATAGATGAATTATACTACGCTATTCGACCTGGGCGTCGCTGATCGACACTGGCACTCAGGATACCGTCTGTCGTTTCAGCGATTTCGAGAAATCTTCAGTGCTCGCGGCCGCGGTGAGACAGCCGGGTACGACAGCCTGTTGCGGATCATCGGTCCGCACCACATGAGCGCTCTGGAGGCGCTGGCTTCGCCGCTTTCCGAAAACCTGACGCTGAGCGCTACCCGGCATCGCCTCAATCTGGTTCGTGACCGCATGAAGAATGCGCTCGATGCGCTTGAGCAAGCCCCGATTTCACAGGGTCTCTCGACCACGACATAACCTACGGTGCTGATAACCCGCTCCCAATTGACATCATCTTGACGGACGCAATCAGTCTTTCGTCGGTTCCCCGGCATGAACAGAATGGCTGTCACTCCAGATCGAGCGCCTTTGGCACGGCTGGTCAAGCGGATCATGCTCCATTCAGGAAGCGGGCATTGCCACGTCACGCATGGTAGGCTGTTGGTGGGATGGAGGGAGACGCCAGTGGAGCAGCCGAAGCCCGCAAGGATGAACCGGGACGAGTTCCGGCGATGGGTCGAGGAGCAGGGCGGCCAACGCTTCGAGCGTGTTGCCGGTGAACCCGTCGCCATGTCGCCGGAAAGGCTGGGGCACGTCCGCCTGAAGTATCGCGTCTGGCAGGCGCTGGATGCCGCCCTGGCCGAGGGAGGCCTGGGCTGCGAGGCAATCGGCGATGGTGCTACAGTCGAGATCAACGAGGACGTTGACTACGAGCCGGATGTGCTGGTCGAGTGTGGCGACCGGACATCCAATGACGCGTTGGCCGCCTCAAGCCCGACGATCGTCGTCGAGGTGCTGTCCAGGGGCACGAGGGGAGTGGACACCGGCGCGAAGCTCGGGGACTACTTCTCGGTCTCGAGCATCATGCACTACCTGATCTGGCACGCCGATCGGAAGTTGGTGGTCCACCACCGGCGCGACGGGGCGGATTACCATACCCGCATCCTGCATGGCGGCACGATCGAGCTGGTTCCGCCTGGGATCAGCATTGACCTGGACGCGGTTTACCAAAGGGCGGGAATCGGTTGAAGGGGCAGAAGGCCTAATCTTACTGTGTCATAAGTTCCTTGCCGGCGACAGGGACGCTGCACCTCTGAAGTGTTGCCGTTGACAGCATGGGCTGTCAACCGACGTCAGGATAGGGGTTCTTCGTTCTTTTGTGTGTACAGCTTTAGGATGAAGTTCAGAGCATGGTTTCACCTAGGCGGCTGCCATGACGCGGCTGCGCAGGAGGTCGAAACCGGCGCGGCCGTACATGGTGCGCTTGACGACTTTCAGCCGGTTGATCTGGCCCTCGACCGGACCAGTACTCCAGGGTAGCGTCAAGGCGGCATGGACGGCTTCGACATCCTGACGGAGGCTCCGCGCGAAACCTTTAAGGCCGCTGTCTTCGGGGGACTGCCGCGAGATTGGGGGTCAAGCCGCGATAGCCGTTTCGGAGCCGGGATTGGCGTCGAACAGTTGTCCGAAGCCGGGACCAAATTTGCCGTTGAGGACGGCACAGCGGACCTGAAGCAGGAGATCGGCGCCGTGCCGGGACCAGCGCATCTGCTGGGATTTGTTCATGCGGCGGTTGACCAGGAAGTTGGCGGTGCCTTCGGTGAGCGAAGTGCCAACTCGCAAACCGGCATGATGGCGTTCGGCATAGTTGACCAGCCACGCACTTTGGCTGGTCAGGTAGCGGTCGATCTCGCGCAGTGCCGTCCAGAGCCGGCGTGACGGCGGATCCTTTTTCCGGCAGCCTGACTCACCTTGGAAAGCCGGCATGACCGCACGGATGCGTTCGATTGTGACCGTGGCATCCTTGACCTTGCCGTTCCAGATCCGCCAGCGCAGGCGCTCGACTTCCGCCACGATCACCGCCTTTGCTTTGACCTGCTCTGGTGTCTCGGACGACAGGTTGCTGGCTGTCGTCTCGGCGTGCTGCAATCGCATGGCGATGTGGAACCAGTCGAGATACGGCAGCTTGGTAACGCCGGCATTGGCCAGGATGGAGCGCAGCCCGGAACAGCCGTCAGTGAACGCCGTGATCCCCGTGTCGGCGGTCTGGCCGACTTCCCTGAGACCGCGCCGGATCAGCCCCTCGATTGGCGTGTCGGTCTTGGCGACCGCGGCGAAAACCTGACGGGCTCCATTGGATGCCTCGACGTTGCCGAGGCGGACTTCGAGATGGCGCTGACCATCCTCACAGCTCCGAATGAAAGTCGAGTCCAGGGTCAGGGTGATCGCCGCCGCTGGAGCTGCCGGCTCGGCTGGGGCTACGTCACGCAGCTGCTCGCCGACCCGCAAAGTGCCCCGGCGCACGGTTTCGGGATGGATCCCGGCATCCACCGGCAGGAGATGTTCAAGCAGGCCGGCGGCGATCCGGTAGGGCATGAGCGCCGACAGATGGGCCCGCAGCTGGTCGAGCTCGGGTGTCGAGCGGCAGTGGGATGGCCAATCGACACCAGCCTCCGTGCCGCCGCAGCCGGCGCAGCGGAAGCGGGGCAGCCGGAGCGTGACCTGACCGAACACGGTGGCGATCTGGTGCGGGCGGTAATCCTTGACCTGGCAGGGGATGGTGCAGGTTCGACAATCCGGACGTCGAACCGCATGGTCCCGACTCTGGGCTGTGACGATTTGCTGTTGGACCACAGCTACAAGCTGCTTGCCCTGCGCCAGGGTCAAACCTAGATCCGCGATGTCGCCAAGGTCACCAAGGCAGTCGATTGCCATCACGTCAACGCTTCGGCGCGACCCATCGATCCCGGTTTCCACCAGGCGCAAAACCCACCCCATCCTTATTCCCCAGCCGCTGAAACGTACCGACCGGTCATATCCTGTCCAGCCCAGATCCCCCAATCTCGCGGCAGTCCCACACTCCTGAAGTCTTTCCTCGGCCATGTCACGGAGCAGGAAGGTGTCACGCCGCCTCAGAAAGCAATCTACATTCCTCCCGAAAACATCGACAAGTATGGCGAACTTGTTGGCCTCGGACGGTGCGGGCGGGATCGACGCTGCCAATTGTTCCCGCCCTTCAGTTGCTATACCTGTGCGCGGTTCGAGCCCGATCCTGATGCTCCTCACGAACAGATTTTGGCAGATCTCATCATTTGGAAGAAAGATTGGCCGAAGAGCATTGGGCGCAGCCGTGACAGTGTCGCTGTCCAATTGGACAACGTGATCGTTGCTCTTGGTCACCTGACTGTAGTTTTGAAGGTTTACCGACATCTGCGAGCAATTCACCAAGCAGGCCAAGCTTTGCCAAATCTTGACGAAATGGCTGAGGCTACGGGCGTCGAGCGCAAGTTCATCGAAGAGGATCGGTCGATTCAGCGTTATCTTACTAGGTGGTTATCGATGTCTGCTCGTACCAATTCCTGGCAGAACCGTCGTAGAGGTGCGAAATGAGCAACATCGAACCGTTCGTTCCGTATGGTCACACGCGTGCCGCTGAAAATTTGGAGCTGTTTATCGCACGCGCAAAAAAGCTCCAACCCTGGCCTGTCGAAGTTAATTTTGCTTCTGACATCTGGCCGCTGCCGAGCGAACTTCCCGGTAGCTCAGGGATAGTGACTATCAGTTTCGCCTCGCTTTCACCGACAATGAAGGATGCTGTGAAAGCTATCATCCTCTACCGAAGGGAAGAGGTGAAGTTCAAGGCGAAAACGGCTGCCCAGTGGGCACGG
>NZ_JCACHA010000019.1:0-4505 GCF_059503625.1 Skermanella sp. | reverse complement strand
GCCGCCCCTCCGCCCCGGCGCTCTTCAGGTCGTTGACCAGCGGGATGTCGGCGTCGTTCACCGCGACCAGCCGGTCCGGTCCGTCCCAGATCATCCCGGCGGCCAGGAAATACAGGAACGCGGCAGCTCTCTCCGAGCGCACCGGCACCAGGACCCGGGCATGCCCGGCCTCGATGAAGGACGAGAAGAGAGGGTCGCCGCCGTTGGCATGACCGGCGCCGCCACCATCGCCTTCCCGACCGGAGTCGTGGTCGAGGTGGAAGGTGTAGGCCATCTCCGGCCATTCCAGGGCCGTATCGAGGAACTGCGAGCAATGGGGCTGGCTAGTCAGCCAGCCGGGCTGGCTAGTCAACTGGCGGGATGGCGGTGAGCCCGCCGGGGCGGGCTCGCCGCCACCGGTTGCGGCCGCTGCCCGTTCCCGCAGCAGCCGGCAACAGGCTGCCTTCAGTTCGCGCTTCTCGATCTCCCTGTTGGCCAGAGGGGACCGGGGCAGGCCGCGCGGCGCGGCGTCGCTCAGCCCGTTCAGGTGGCGTTCGCCTTGTTCCCGCCAGGCCTTGACGATGGAGGCATAGATGCCGATCCGCCATTCGTCCATCAAGCGCGGCGTCGGCACGCATTCGACCTCGATATTCACCTGCACCTCGACATTGGAGGGCGGTGACTGGCTGGACGTTGCGTCGGCAACCGACACCGGAAGCGACAGGCCTTCGCCCTGGGATGCCAGCGGTACGCCGGCCTCGCCCGGCGTCACGATCTGGCAGCCGACCATGATGGCGGGCGGCGCCAGCCCGGCCGGCGTCGTCACGCAGCCGGCGAAGACGGTGCGCGCCAGAAAGCCGGCCGGAATGGCGATTTGTGCCTCGGCGCCGCCCCGCAGCGCGGCCGTGGCGAGGTGCAGCGCCGGAGGCGGCGGCTGGATATCCGTCACGCCATAGGCGGCGCACAGCCGGGCGTAGTTGAGCGGCGTCACGTCGTGGAAGGAATCGATGTTCAAGCTGGCCGGCGACGGCGGCATCGCCCAGCGCGGATCGCAGCCCGGCTCCTGCCGGTCGAGGAAACGGCGCGCGGGATGGCGGACGACGAATTCGAGGATCAGGCGCGACCCGTAGTTGACGACGCGCGCTTCGTAGACCTTGTTCACCCACCGGTAAACCGCCCGAAGGTTTGCCGCGCCACCGGTGTTGTCGACCACGCTGACGATCGCGTCCTCGATCTGCGACAGGGTGGAACTTGCGCGCACCGTACCGACCTTGCGGGCGATCCGATTGACCGTCTTGCTCAGGATTTCCCGTGCGAAGCTGGTCAGTTCGTCCTGACCGGGGCTGACGGCCGTCGTGGTCACGGCATAGCTGCCGTTCAGCGTGCCCTGGGCCGGGGGGCCGTAGGTGGTGGAAAAATTGTCGTAATCGTGATTGATGGTATTTCCGGCGACAGTCTTCGTCGTTTCCTCAAGCAGGCTGGAGCGTCCGTCGGCATCGTCGGACGTCAGAACCTGTTCCTCGTCGTTGCCCGTCTGGTGAACGTCGAGCTGACGCCGCCCGCGCCGGCTCGACACTTCCTTGCGCTCGCCGCGCATCACGTTCTCGATATGGGCGATTTCGCCGGGCACGTAGCGCACCAGGCGCTGGCGCACCATCTGCAAATCGCCGATGGCATAGGGTTCGACCCAGCCGTCGGCGCCCAAACGTGGTGGCGATCCCAGAGTATCGGGGGCATCGGACGCGGCAGGCAGGGGAAAGATGTCGCCGGGCAGCACGATCGTCGCGCGAGCCGTCAGGGCGGATTCCGCGACGGAAAGGCCGGCGGGTTCCAGGTCGCCCGTCGCGGTCACCGCCAAGGCCTTCTGGACGGCGTTGGCAAGCCACAGCGTGAGCGCGAAATCGATCAGCATGGCGCCGTCGTAACCGAGCGCGACGACCAGGGCGAAGTAGCTTTCCCAGATCCGGTCGAGCGCCTGGAGATAGGCGGGATCGGTGAAATAGGCGCCGTTCAGGCCATAGGCGGCGAGCACGGCGGATACCTCGCCGAGCAGGCGGTCCGCCCAGTCAAGCGTCCAGGGACCCGAGAGTTCCAGCCGGGCCGCGATGGCCGCGAAGTCGCTCACCGGGCCGGAAAGGTCGCGGGGGCCGGCGACGAACACGCCCTGATAAGGCGCTGCCCCGTCGAGGAATTCGATCGCCAGGGCTTCCATCGCCCGCCGGCCCTGCGCGGACGACGCGGCCAGATCGGCGACGAACGACGATGCCGGGGTAGCCGGTGCGGAATACCGGATGAAGCCGTATTGCAGGTCTCGATCGGCTATCCGAGGCCAGCGCCGGATATGGACGTAGGGGAAAAGCTCCCCCGGTTCGGCTGCGATGACGGGCATGGGACTATCCGGTAAAGGCGGATAAACGGGGAACGGCTTTTCCACCGGCTTCGATGGCTTGGTCGGAACCGGCGGATCGATGACCCTGGGGTGCGGGGCTGGAGGCTGCCCCTTGATCGGAGACAGGAACATCAGTCCGCGGAAACACTGAAGCGGCGACCGTCTCAGCCAGTCGTAACTGAGATCGGCATTGACGCCGACCGATTCGACGCCCTGGTTGCCGAGGTATTTCACCTCCAGGGTGCCGGTCAGCCGGTACCCGGACCGGAACTCCAGGTTGATGGGCGTCGGACGTGCCGAATTCAAGGTCAAGCGGCGGGTTTCCGGAGGATCCCAGCGGCAATGCACCGCGACCTCGTGCCGGACACCGCTCTCCGCACCCTGATCCAGGCGGAACGCGAATTCGAAAACGATGTTCACTTCCGGAATATAGCAAGTTGTTTCCAGCACGTAGGCCATGTCGCTCGTCTACTCCGGTTCGGGAACATGAAAGGGCCGGCGCCCGTCCAGCCGTTCGGCCGGAAGCGGGCGCCGTCGCTTGTCAGGACATCACGACGTTCTGAAGGCTGAAGGCGAAGGGCGACGATGTCGGGCCGGGTCCGCCGCCGGTCATCACGATGTCGGCGCTGGCGATACCGAGCAGCGAGATTTCGGTGTTGATGCTCGAGAGGATGGCCGAGTTCATCACGGAGCCCTGCGTGACCTGCGAGGCGACGCCGATCCAGATGGTCGGCTTGAACTGGAACGACGCCTGCTGCTGGGGAGCGATCCCCGTCTTGGTCGCCAGCAGGGTGCCGTTGCGGTAGATGTTGGCGTTGCAGGCGCCGGTGGGCATGAGATTGACGACCTGCACTTCCGACGGATCGGTGCTTACGCCGTTCTGCTGGAGCGTGTCGCCCGAAGTACCCAAGGCCACGCTGAAGGACTGCCCCGGCTGGGCCGACAGCTTCGGCATGTAGTTGCCGTAGCTGTCGGAGGCGCTGACCTGCATCGCGGTCGGATAGCAGAACGGATGATTGTCGCCGGCGCCGCAGTTCTGGATGACCAGCCAAGCCACCGACAGTTCGGAGAAGCTGGCGGAAACGTTCTTCTGGAAGATCACGATCTGCGAATTGTTGGCGTCGTTCGAGTTGTTGACGAAGTTCAACTGGATGTCCATTTACTCTCTCCTTGGTAAAACGCAGCATGTGCTGCCTGGTTGCCGTCGGCGCCGGAAGCGTGATTCAAACCCGCTCCATGTTCGAGAGCTTGAAGGCGATGGGTGTCGAATCAGGCCCCGGTTCACCACCGGTCATGACGATGTCGGCGCTGGTGACGCCGAAAAGGGGCAATTGCGTCAGGACGGTACCGACGAAGGCGGGCGATAGCAGTTCGCCCTGCACGACGCCGGGGGCCTCGCCGATCCACAAGGTCGGCTCGAACCTGAATACCGTCTCCTGTTGCGGCACGAGCGATGTCCGGCGCCAGAGCAGATCGGCGCCACGGAACACATGGACGTTGATCGCTCCACGAGGCAGGCCGTTACGGACGTGGACATCGCGTTGTGCTGTGCGGTTTTCGATGGTGACGAGACGGCGTCCCGACGGCGCCGGTACGGCCGCAAGAACGTCGCCTGCATTCACAAGTTTCCTTGGTGTGTAATTGCCGAAGCAATCACTAATGGAAACCGACAATTTATTGTCATAATCGAATGGGTGATTACAACAATAACCACAATTGCTGATCGATTTCCAAGCGATGACTGGCGAATCATTTACCAAGGCAACATTCTGTTGGAACAGCAAAACCGATGTTCTGAAGCTGGCCGTCGAGCGGCTGACGAAATTCAAGCGTGTCAACACGGCGAGGCTCCTTCAGGCCATTAGAGGTTGTCATGCCAGGATGGCGGCATAGCTCGATCGTTCGCGGAATCGGCACAACACGCGTCCCGAACCTGCTCATCTTCAAGGTGTGTGGATTACAAAACTGAAATCCAAAGAGATGAATATTTCAGAGATTACAACTTCTTACGCGTTTTCTCTAAATTCAACTCTCTTATTCAGGTTATTACCCACATTGGATAACCTTGTCACTAGTTATCTTACGTATTTAAATAAATTTCCGCTTTGGGAGCACGATGGTAAGTTTTGGCGTGATA
>NZ_JCACHA010000018.1:0-4517 GCF_059503625.1 Skermanella sp. | reverse complement strand
CGACATGGATGCCGCCCTCGGCTTCGCGCGCGAGGCCGCCGGCCTGCCCCGCGACGCCGACGTCACCCTGGAACCTTTCCCCAAGCCCGAGCCGCAGTGGTTGCAGGCGCTCGACCTGATCACGGGACGATCCGAGGCGCGGAGCGTCTCCGCCGTTCTGACGGAGATCCGCCCGCTGCTGCGCGACCTTGGCGGGCTGGTCCGCGATCCCTCGCGGGATATCCTGACGATGCCGCCGACGGGGCTGGTCCGCTAACCGGCTGGGACCGGCCGGAGCCGGCACAGGAGCGTCGGCTCGGGCGGCCGGACCCTGGACTCCACGGTCGCGCAGGCCCCGTCGTCGATCGTGAACCCGAAGGCGCGGAAAGCGTCTTCGGCCCCCTGCTCCCGCCGGTCGCGGCGGAACATCGCCAGCACCGGCCCGTGATGTCCCGCCACGACGTCGGCGGCCTGCCGGGTGAACGGATCGTCGGCGCGATAGACGTAGTCGAAGCCGTCGAGCCGGAGAAAGCGGTTGCTCGGGTCGAAGGCCGGAATGAAATGGGCATCGGCGCTGCGCCCCGCCATCAGGATCACGCCGTCCCGCAGGTCCCGGTAAGAAGCCGGCACCTCCGCCCCGACGAACGGATCGCCGCCCCAGTCCTTGCGGGCGAAGTCAGCCTTCTGCGTCGTCGCCACCAGCAGCAGGCAGCACGCGGCGGTTGCCACCGTGCCGAAACGCACTCCGGCCAAGGCCACCAGCATGATGCAGAGCAGCAGCGGGACCAGCATTTCCAACGGCACGGCGTAGCGGTAAATGGAAAACAGCACCAGCCAGCCGGCATAGCCGACGAAGGCGGCCCACAGCACCATCCGGGCATCGCCGCAGCCGGCAAGCCGGCGCTCCGCCCTGCTCCGCTTGCCTATCAGGCGTGCACCGGCGATGACGGCCGCCAGACAGACCGCTACGGCGAAGGCCGCCAGCAGGCGGAAATCCCGCCACGGCGCTTCCGAGATCCGGTCGCCGTCGAAGCTGAACACCGCCGGATAGATCAGATACTCCCACAGGCCGACCGGCAGGTAGCGCAGGTCGCGGCCGTCGCCGGCCCCGGCGAAGGGCGATGCGAAAAGCCGGTTGAAGAACGGGAAGAACGGGTTGCCGTACTCGGCATACATCCGCGCCATCCAGAAGCCTGCCGTCGTCAGCAGCCCTATCCCCGCACCCACTCCCGCGAAGACGCATGCCAGCACCCGGTCGCGCACCGGTCCCGGCAGCGCCAGCGGAGCCGCCACGATGGCCGCGACGAACGGCGCCAGGGTCAGTTTCAGCCCCAGTCCCAGCCCCACGCACAAGCCGGCCGCCGCCGCCCGCCACGGCGTAACGCCGTCCCCGCGCCGCAGCAGGACCAGCAGCGCTCCCAGGAAGAACAGGCTGGCGATCAGGTCATGGTGCCACGACCCCAGCGTCCCCATGGCCGCGGCGGAGCCGAACCCGCTGACCGCCAGAAACGCCGGCAGCAGGTTCGGCGCCGGGCCTGTTCCGTCGCCGCTCCCGTCCCTGCCCCAGTGCCCCAGCACGCGGCGGGCGCACAGGAACAGCAGGATGACGTTGACGCCATGGATTGCCCCCAGACCGAAACCCACCGCCCTCGCGGGCAGCGCCTCCACCGCCGCATAGAAGATGACATCCAGCACAGGGTTCAGGAAGGTGTGGAAGACAGCCGGCAGGATGTCGACATCCAGCCTGTCGTTCAGGAAAGCGTAGCCGTTGTAATAATGGTAGTGCAGCAGATCCCAGGCCATGCTCTTGCCCATATGGAGCGACAGGAGCCCGGCCAGCACGGGGCTGATCCAGATGAAGACGGGGACGGCGCGGTTGATCTGGCGAATAAGCTCGCCGCCTCGGGCGGCTTCAGCCGTGGTCGTCTCAGCGGTCATCGTTCGCACTTCTCTTCAACGAGCTTTGCCGCTTCCTTCGGACATTTCGGCATCGGGTGCCGGCCCGCCTTCCTTCAGGTCGATGATCCGGTAGTACTGCCCGGCTGGTGTCGTTCCTTCCTCGACGACCTCGATCGCCTCGGACAGCGGCTTGCCATGGTATTCGCCTGATCCGAGCGAAAACGTCAGCCCTTGCAAGCACACCTGTATGTCCTTGTCGATGCATAGCAGATGCTCGTCCGGGTTGCTGTCAAGAAGAGACAGGATCTGCGGCCGCATCTCCTCAGCTCGCATGGTCATACCGTAGATATCGTCCCGTCCCGACAGCCTGATCGCCTCATAGATGGCTGGCCAGACCATCCGGTAGCTGCCGAGGATTAGGTGAATATCGCGGTCCAGGGCGATTTGCGCGAAGGATCCTGAACTCTGCGTATCGCTCCCCGGCTCCATTGCAATGAAGCTGCATTGCTCCGACGGCGGAAACGCTATCGGCCAGCTCGTCCGGAACAGGACCAGTACTGCCATCAATAGGGCCAGAGGCGCCAGCGCCATGCCGATACGCCGCTCGCCGTCGACCAGGGTCTCGACGATGACGACGGCGAACAAACAGATGCCCAGGACCAAGATAAGGCCATAGTAGCGGACATGGCTGAGGTTCAGGATCACCCACTCGATATTCGGAACCAGCAGCATGTAGATCAGGCAGGCGACCGACAGGGCGATGGACCGCACCGCGATCGGAGCGATCACCGGATCGCCGTCGCTCCGCGTCGCGCGATGGCGCATCTGCATGACGATCAGTCCGCTGACGAACAGAAACGCTAGCAGCCCCAGGGCCGTGCCGTCGATCCCGGCCATGATTCGGTTCCAGGCCATGGAAAGATTGGCCGGATCAAAGATTATGTTGTCGTACTCGCGTCCGCCGATCCAGTTGGACAGCTTCTTGGAAACCATGTAGCCGCCCAGGCTCATGGCAAATAGCAGAACGTTCTGGATCGACGGGGCGAACAGGATCAGCAATCCGAACAGTGGCGCTGCGACGATGATCAGCGATGCGTTGACCAGCATCGCCAGAACCACCAGCCCCGACGCCAGGATCACGCAGGCCAGTGGCCTTGCGATCCGCCGACCGCCGAGGCGGGACGTCACCAGCATGGCGCCGGTCATCAGGACCAGCGACAGGCCGTAAGGCTGTCCGTCGGTCCAGAGGATGCGGATCAGATCAATCTGAAAAATCGTCAGCAAAGCCGTTAGGGAGGCGGCGAAGCACAGCAGCAACGACGCCTTCGGCTGCAACAGGACGATGACGAACAGGGGGAAGGCTGCCGCCGTCGAGGCGCGCAGCCAGACCTGGACCTGCTGATTGATGCTGATATCGCTGATCCAAGCAGTCACCAGGGGTATAAGGTTCATGTACCTGTTCTGGCCCCAGTAGAACAGCGTCAGCTTCTGCTGGGCCATGATCGACAAGATGACGGAATCCGCGTCATGGGTATTGCAGAATTGTAGCGACCATGTCAGCACCGCACCCGTCAGCAGGCACAAGGCGATGACCGTCAGCCACTGCCGATAACTCTTGTCGGCCAACCATTGGGCGCCACCTGAGTCCTCCGCCAGATTGGGGGAGATTAAATGAGCCCAGAATTGTCGCATACAAAGAACTCCGCGGCACCAAACATCAAAGTTGTCGCAAATCGATTCAATGTCGCTTGCCAGAATGCGCCAATGAAACAATGCGATGTATTACTTCAACTCAATGTTTACTGCCCCGGAACAGCCGCGTCGCTATGACCTTTAGCGTGCATTCCGGCTTTTTGTCTCTAACCCTGTCGGGCACCACCGATCACAAATTCCTTGTTGCCTTCCGGACCCAGGATAGGGCTTTCGACGACTCCGATCACGCTCCAGTCCGGCAGACCGCCGAGCCAGCCCGAGACGGTTTCGCAGACTTCCCTGTGCAGTTCCGTGTCGCGAACCACGCCGCCTTTGCCCACCCGGCCCTTGCCGACCTCGAACTGCGGCTTGATGAGGGCGACCAGATGGGCACCCGGGCGCGTCAGCATCAGGGGGGCGGGCAGAACGGTCATCAGGCTGATGAAGCTGGCGTCGCAGACCACCAGATCGACCGGTTCGGGGATCTCCGCAGCAGTCAGATGGCGAGCGTTGGTCCTTTCCAGAACAACGACGCGCGGGTCCTGCCGCAGTTTCCACGCCAGTTGCCCATGTCCGACATCGACCGCGTAGACCTTGGCGGCGCCCCTCGACAGCAGGACGTCGGTGAAACCGCCGGTCGAAGCGCCGACATCAAGGCAGACCAGTCCATCCGGATCTATCCCGAAGCGGTCCAGCCCCTCGGCCAGCTTCAGTCCGCCGCGCGATACCCACGGATGGTCCTGTCCCTTCAAGGCCAGCGGCGCATCCTCGGCCAGCAACTGGCCGGCCTTGTCGATCCTCAGCGTGTCCGAATAGACCAGCCCCGCCATGATAAGCGCCTGCGCCTTGGCCCGGCTTTCGACGAGGCCACGCTCGACCAGGAGCGTATCGGCACGGGAACGGCTCATGACGGGTGGTTTCCTTGAGCGGCCATTACCTGCCGCCGG
>NZ_JCACHA010000017.1:0-4526 GCF_059503625.1 Skermanella sp. | reverse complement strand
CTGGCAGGGGCATCGGCCACGGCGCCCAGCGGGTGGCGACCGGGGCGAAACAGGCGGCAACCGCCGCATCCACAAGCCAATACTGGTCGCGTGTTCGTGCTGCCTCTCAGTCCAGGAGGTCATAAGCATGTTTGAAAAGATCCGCATCCGACGCACCCAGCCGATTCCCACCACTCCTCCGGCTCCACGGTTCGCACCCGGATGGCTGGCTCAGCAGCAGCGGACCACCCTGCGCATGCTGGCGCTGGGATTGGTCGGCAGCCTCGGCCTGAACGGCTATCAGGTCTATAAGCGGGAGCAGATCGCGGTGCAGCCACCGGAAGTCTTCGCAGCATTGCTCGATGCTGATTTTGCCTCACTGAAGGTCATCCGAGCCAACGACCTGAAAGCCGATGAGTTCGAGGCGGCGTCGAAGGCCGAGGTCAAGCGACTGGTCTACCGGCTGCGCCGCATTGACTCACCAGCACAAGTCCAGGAGATGATCGACACGCTGTACTGCTCCGTCACGGGCATGGCAGCGGTGAAGGCTAACAGGTCTTTCGAGCGATCGGCCGGCGTCGACATGGTCCGCAAGGGACAGAAGAGGATCCTGAGCGAGAAGGAGGTTCAGGTCGGCCGCAGGCCCGGTGAGCGAAGCAGCGCTGACGGGATGTGGATCGGTGCCACGTGGCCGGAAATAGTCGACGATGGCATGAGGCGGACCACGGTTCAGCACTCAGCGGAGTTTCGGGTCCAGCAGTTCAAGGCTGTATCCTCAGAAATCCGGGACTGCAACCCGATGGGCATCCTGGTCACGGATTACGAGATTTTCGGCTCTGAGTAGCGTCTGGTGTCGAGCGTTTAAGGGCTATTAATTAACCCATTAACTGCGACAGAGGACCAATACCATGCGCAGGTCTCTGCTGACGGCGGCTGCGGGACTGGTGCTGGCAGGCTGCACCGGCGACCCTGGAGGTCCCGCACCACCCCTGACGTACGATTATGTGGAAGCTCAGGAAGTGGCCCCACCGAGACCCTCGATGCCGAGCGCGCTGATGCCGCTCGACGGTGTTGCAACCAGGCCGGCCCAGCCTGAGAAAAGGTACAAATCGGCATCGGCCAAGATCGGGGACGCGGTCAGACAATCCCGGCGCACAGCCCTGGACTGCACCTTCGAGGGTTCGATCATGACGTGCCCGTACCACAATGGCCTGCGTCATGAGGTTATCCTGGATGGTGCGTCAACCGAGGGGGCGACGGACAGCAACGACACGCAGTTCTGGCTCGAGCCGGGAGAGGGGACGCCCGAAGCCATTTTCGGCAATCCCCAGTACTTCTCAGCCGAGGTGACTGCCGGAGGTGTCGATGCGACCTCCATGCGGGCCAAGCGCGATCGGGCTCATGGCCGAAACACGCCCGGTGCGAGGCTGATCATCACCGTCAAGAACTACAAGCCGGGAGAACGGACATCGCTGACCATTTCCACCGGCAGCAGAACCTACCTCTACGATCTCGTTGTGCCGTTCTGCAAACAGTCAGAGGTCGAACCGCCGCACAAGTGCAATGCCCCCTACAACCCTGTTGTCCAGCACACCTATGAATCCGATCAACCGAAACTGGTTGCGGCAGCGGCTCCGGGTCAGGAGACGCCGGCGGTGTCGGACACCCGGTACACCTATGATGGTCCGGCCGACTTCCTGCCGCGCGAGTGGTCGGCGTACAACGATGGCGTCAACACCTACATCCTGCCGCCGTCCCGCCTTGCCAGCCGTCCGGTGCCATTCCTGCCCAGGGGATCGGCACCCTCGTTCTGGGTCGATCCGCAATCGCGTCACTACGTCATTCGTGGCCTGCCTGACGAGGTCTTGTTCAGCCGCGGTGATCTCACCATGAGCGTTCGGAGGGAGCGTTGAACAGCTACCAGAAGGAGAGCCATCCCGGTGATGATGGCATCGATGAGCCGGCCCGCGAGTATGGCGGTCGGTTCAACCGCCGAACGCTGCTGCTCGGCGGCGCATCGGGTGTCGCGATCCTGGGCGCGCTCTACGCCCTGGCCGGGATCACGACCGAGCCGCAGCGGGAGGAGCCGAAAGGACTGCAGCCGGCCAGCATCAGCGCCCGGGTGCCGGAGGCTACCCCACCCAATGTGCCGAAGGTTGAAACGCCGTCAGTCCAGGATCCTGGAAGATCACAGCCGGATCGGGGGCTAGAGCACCGAACACAAGCGGCCAAGCCGGTTCCGAAGAACTTCAAGGTCAGTGTGCTGGCGTTCGGCAACAAGCATATGACAACCGTGTTGAGCCCGCTGCTGGAAGGTAGCAGCACGGTGCGTGAAGGCTGGAATGGAGGCAGCGGGGGCATACCGGTTGCTGCCGATGTCGGACAGCAGGAAGGCAGAGCCAGCGTCAAGGAAGATTTCTACACGGGCGGCGGTGGACGCAGCAAACAGGGGCTCTACCATCCGCACAGCCTCCAGCCCGAGCTTTCCGGCTGCGTGCTCAAGGCCGGAGAGGAACTGATCATCCAGAACCCCAATCCGGTTCGCACTGAGTTGCCGGGACAGGTCAGGGGGATCCTTATCGAGGATGCCTATGGCCGGATCTTTCTGGGCGGTGGCCGTGTGCGGGAGTGCCTCGCCATTCCCGCCGGCAGCACCGTGATGACGGAGGTAAACGCCACGGGCGTGTCGCGCGGCGACATGCGGGTGCAGATGTGCGCCACCCGGGTCGATCTGCTGGGCGGCGGGATCATGCCGATGGCGTGCTCGCCTGCGCTCGGCCAGGACGGCGCTAGCGGTGTCGAGGCCGAGAGTGACTACGCCTGGTCGGGCATTGCTACCGGCATCCTGATTGAAGGGGCGCTGTCGTTTGTCGGCGCTCTGGGCGGGTTGATCGAGGGACCGGCCGGCGTTGCCGTCAATGTCGGGACCCGAGGCATCCGGGGAGCCGGCGGCGAGTACGTTAACCGGGAATTAATGAGACCTCCGGTACTGACGATGAGATCCGGTGCTATCTATCGAATTCAGATAAATAGTGATATTCCTTTTCCGGAAAAGTAACGGAATGATGGATTTTCAACCTTGCCGCGACCCGCCTATCCGACGACCGAAACCAGCGTGACGGGGTTGTCGGACGAATTGATGACTGTCGTGCGTGCCTACGCGAAAGATTGTTGTCAGCCCATGCGTGCCATCTACGACGACGCTATCACCGCCATGGTGAACAGAATTGCCGGTGGCGAGAAAGTCTTCTTCCCTGCCAGCATTCCCGGTCAGGGCTCAAGAGGTCGCCATATCCGACTAACCCCCGGCGTCGCCGCAGCCATGGCAAAAACCTGTGAGGCCAACAGAGTGCATCAATCCGTGTTCTTCCTGCGGGCAATGCGCGACTACTTGTCCAGCAAGGGCATCGACGTGCCCGATTGACAGGATTACCGTTCTTTGGGACGGCGCATCCTGCGCCAATAAGCCGAGTCGCCAGCCGGCGCAGCCAGTCATCGAATCAAGCACCGAGCGCAAACATGAAGGACGCAGCCAAAACCCAGATGGCCACATCAATATAAGGCCAGCCTGCAAGCTCAACATTCCAGATCATTCCGAGATCGTTGGGCCGGGCGAGTAGCTTCATGAGAAACACGGCGGCAAGCCGCGCCGGAGCTGACGTCAGCTGCTGCGGTGCCTGGGCGTACTCCCACCGATTGGAATTTTGTATCTGGTATTTGGCCTCCGGGATTTTGCGGCAGCTTGGTTCTTTGTGCTTGTACGGCATGCGGGCTCCGGGCAACAAGGCTGCCTCCATACCCAGCTCAGCTGGCAGTCAGAACTGATTTATCCGTCAAAGCCGTGCTGTGCAGGGTTTCGCCTCCGCTCCATGCCGCAGGTTGGGCAGCCTTCACCGTTGATATGCATGGCCGGTCTCTTGAAAAACGGACCATGGATCGGACACCCTATTTTTACCTTGGTTCGCGAATTCACATACTCAACCTCAGCATAATCGTAGGTCGTGCCATACCGGGCAATGGCTTTGGCTTTGAAGTCCTCTAAGCCATCACGTCGCGCGGCAGCGCCGCGCTCCAGGCCGCACGCCGGACATCCCTGCCCCTGGAGATGAAGGGACGCGACTTGCCGGAACCGGCCATGACGTGAGCAGTGAATTGTCACGTCGCTCTTGCTGTCGACATAAACAGTTTCCTTATAGCTGTACAAATCTCCGTGTATTTTTTGGGCTTTAGATACAAATTTACTGGCGGCGGAGGATAGAACTCTGGAAACGCGGCGCTCAGTTGAGCAGGCTGGACAGCCATTTCCTTTGTAGTGATTGTTCGGCGCTTGCCAGAAAGGAGCATGTCCGGGAACGCGACAATCTATTCGCAAGGGGCTTGCGTTGTTTGTGTATATGGCCCGGCTGTAATCATACGTGTTTCCATGGACAGACTTTGCCTTCTCCACAAAATCTTTTATAGTGAACTTTTTTGACATGTGAAATTCACTGGATGACTGGAAAGGATTGGTGGATTATGCCGCATTCAGAGGGACCAGGCCCCTGATC
>NZ_JCACHA010000016.1:0-4531 GCF_059503625.1 Skermanella sp. | reverse complement strand
AGCATCGCCTACGCCCTCTGCCACGCCGCCTGAATGGCCAAAGTCGAGAGAAGGCTCTCTTGACTATGCTGTATCGCTCGACGGACCGCCGCTGTCGTTGTGGCGCTCCCATGGTGAACCTGGCCCACAGCGCGTCCTTCCACGCCTGCTGGAAGACTGCACCATCAAACCCTGGGATCAAACATCTAGACGCCACCGATGCCGCGTGCCCAGACGCCCGGGGAGGAGCGGAGCGTGTGGCTATCGACGACCACCGCCGAGGGCAGAACCTCATCGCCGTAGGCCAGGCGCCGTTCCAGCGCGAGACGCTGGCCCAGTCGCCGCCAAAGTCCCAGGCGGGTCCAGCGGGCGAAGCTGCTGTGCAGCGTGGTGAAGGGAATGCCCGAGAGTAGCCCTGCCAACGCCGCTTGAAAACTGCCCTACCCTGTGGAGTGACCCCCGGCGGCGGGACGGGTTTACGCCGGAGCTTTGACCCCCTCCTGAGCGTGTTGCCTTTCGAACTCGGCGGGGCTGCGGTAGCCGAACGCCGAGTGTAGTCGCCTCTCGTTGTAGATCCCCTCCAAAAAGTGCGGCAGGTCGACCGCGACTTCCTCGAAGCTGGCGTATTCGGTCTGGTAGACCGCCTCGACCTTCGACGTCTTCATGAAGCTCTCGGCTTTTGCGTTGTCGTATGGATTGCCACGTCGGCCCATCGAGTCAATCAGGCCCTGCTCGATCAGCAGCGTCCGGTACCGCTCAGCAGCGTATTGCCCGCCGCGGTCCGAGTGATGGACACACCCGTGCGGCGGTCGCCGCGTCACAATCGCCGCCTGAAGTGCCGCCACCGTCAGCTTGGCGTCGATAAGGCGCGTGAGGACGTAGTCGATCACGCGCCGCGACCATGCGTCGAGAATAACCGCGAGATAAACGAAGCTGCCCGAGGTCAGGCCGATGTAGGTAATGTCGGCAACCCACAGCTGGTCGGGCCCGTCAGGCACCACCGTCCTGGCTAGGTTGGGAAAGATTGGTCCGGCGTGGTTACTGTCGGTCGTCACGACGTAGCGGCGTCGAGAACGAACGCAGAGGCCATGCAGCCGCATGAGGCGCGCCACCCTCTTGCGGTTCATGGGCAGGCCCTCGGCCCGGAGCTGCGCTGCCATCCGTCTGTATCCGTAGCGCGGCCATTCCTCGGCAAGGCTGTGCATGCGCTCGACCAAGGCCGTGTCGTCCAGAACCGTCCGGTTATCACGGCAATAGGAGCTGCGCGCGATCCCCATCACGCGGCATCCTTCGGTGACCGAAAGACCGCCGGGCCGGTGACGACGGAGGGCGTCGCAGCGCTCGGCGCTCGTGAGGTGTCTGACGCCCCCTTTAGCAGCTCATTCTCGAGCGCCAATCGCCCGACCATCCGCTCCAGCGCCGCTATCCTCGCCTCATAGAGCTCGATGAGGTTCGCGGCCTCGGCCTCGTCAATAAACTCTCCGCGTTCGTACTTCTCAACCCAAATGCGGATGAGGTTGCGGCAAACGTCGTGACGTCGCGCGAGGCCATGCAACGAGGTGCCGCCCGCCAGGAATTCCTGTGCGACCTGCCGCTTGAACGCAATCGGGTACGTCCGGTGCCGTGCTATGCTGGTTCCCTCATCGCCCGGGAGAACTGTCAAACTTCGACGCCCAACCTGTCCACTCGAGAGGGGTCACTCCAACCCCATTACGACATCAGCGCGGCAACTACGTTGACACGCACCGCCCTGCTTCAGGCAGCACGGTTCAGTACGCAATGGTAGTTGATGAACCGCCGCTCCCGGCTGAGCCGGCAATTTGGAGAATGCTGCTCACCGTGCTCCGGCCGGGCGCCGGAATGGTCCCGACCAGCAGCACCTCAGCGTGCTGCCAGCTCGGTTGAGAAAGGAGCGGTGCGAAGCATAGGATCGCCGGCGAAGCGGGCCGGCAGGGTCAGCATGTGGGCGGTCCTCTGACCAGGACGCCACTAGCTTATCCGCTTACCCGCTCCGCCGCCTCACCCCGGAAACGGCCAAACTCGACCTTAAGTGACATATAAAACATTGAGAAAACGCCGGAGTTACATCTTCACGCAAAGTAGGCACCAGAATGCTCGAATCTCGCTGCGACTTGATTGGAAGCAAAAAATTTACTTATATCAATCGTATCACATATCTCCACACTCACAATTGAGGTTGGGTGATTCGCAGCTTCGCAAACTCTCTACGATGCGAACACTACTTTCATGTTGGATAGCATATTTTGCAAACTCAGTAATCTATGATGTGTGGTAGCATGGCGTAGTAACACTCAACTGAACGGGACCGATCAATCTGGAGTTGTAGATGCCGCAAAAAATAACCATGGTCATACCAACCAGAAATCGCGCACATACGTTGCGCTTAGTTCTGGATAGTTGGTACCAGCAAAAAAGCGTAGACGAAATAATCCTTGTTAATGATGCCGGTTCTGATAGCACTGACCAAACAGTAGCTGAAATATCCGTCCGGTACCCGAATACTAAGACTACGCTCGTCCGCAACCCAACTAGATTGGGCGCGGCTGCATCACGTAATCGTGGAGCACTTCTAGCAAAAAATTCTTATGTGCTATTTTGTGACGATGACGAAATTCTGGAAACAGATTATGCAGAAATATGCCTAAATAAACTCCTAACTTTTAAAGCAGGTGCGGTGTCAGGCCGCCGGGTTTATATGAGAAATGGTGAGACAGCAAAGGAAGCGCTAAACCGGTTCGGCGATGGATTCCGATCTGGGCCTGTTTTCCTAAAACTTATTTGTGAGCATGTAGGTGGAGCGCGTCATAAAGGCGACATTGAAATACCTTTCACAAATGCAATTATCGTAACGCCTACAGAATTTGTGCGTAAATATGGATTCGATTCTTTTTACAGTAAAGGTAACGGTTATCGTGAAGAGTCGGATTATCAGATGAATTTGTTCGTAAACGGAGAAAGGATAATTCTCACTTCTCTGGTTCACAGCATTCATCTGAGCCCAAATCAATGCAGTTTGGGAGGGCAAAGTGCTTCACGTTGGGAGAGAGTAAAGTGGTCGATATTCTACACTAGGTACTTTTATAAGAAGTACTGGAAACTGTATGCTTCTAGGATGGGCATCCGAACACCGCAGAGTTGTGCCCTCGGCATTTTCGTAATTTTCTCTCTTTACCGAGAGTATCTTAGGCCATCATTGCACCGTATAGCAATGTTTGTCCCAAGATTGAAAGCCAGCGTTAGACTGGGATGAACTGATCTTTTGGCTTACCGCTGTAATCATTAGGCCGATTGGTTTCAACTTGCAACTCGTGAGAGCCGCCATGTACCGCAGAATTTTACTGGCAAACGCTTTAGCTGCCCCCAAAATCACCAACACTCCAAT
Organism: Skermanella sp.; assembly: GCF_059503625.1. NCBI lineage: Bacteria > Pseudomonadati > Pseudomonadota > Alphaproteobacteria > Rhodospirillales > Azospirillaceae > Skermanella > Skermanella sp. The sequence continues at coordinate 1,149 of NZ_JCACHA010000016.1, read as the reverse complement.
AAACATACACTTTACTGAAGTAAGCGGAAAAACATTAAGGCATTCCTACGATCTCGGCGTCTTTGTTGGCAATCAACCACAAGCGCTTGCTACTTTCGAGCGATGGTTTGGGCATCAAGTGGACGCTGTTCTAGGATACACTGTTGGTGATCCTAGTTGGCAAATTTTTATGCCAAATTTTCTTGGTGGGACACGCAGAAAAATTTTGTGGAGCATAGGCATGTGGCCTGAGGAGGCTGGTATTGACGGAATGCGTGCGGTTGCAGCGGGGAAGCGTAACTTGGAGTTTACGCGGTGGGCGACAGACATCCTAAAATCGCGCTTTGCTGACCGAGATCCAATTTATGTACGAACAACTTGGGAAATAGGTGGTGAGTGGTTCTCATGGACAGCGTTCGCGAAACAAGACCCTTTCGCGTATCGTCGAGCGTTCCAAAATTTTGCGGCCTCATTTCACAAGGTTAGTAATCGATTTAAAATAGTGTGGGACTTCACCGGCAATCGCGGACCAGTTGAGCAATGGTACCCTGGCGATGCCGCCTGTGACGTAATATCGCAGGACATTTTCTGGTACCCGCAGTGGTCAAGTACCGATCCATTTGAGGCGTTTATGTGGTCGCGTCGAGCTGATCGGGGGTTGGATTGGATGAAGAACTTCGCTGCTCAGCATAACAAACCTATGGCCATTTCAGAATGGGGTGTTACAGGCTTGCAGGGTGACACCGGAGGCGTATTTATTGAAGAAATGAAAAAATGGTTAGACTCGAATCGTGTTGCTTATGCTACATATTGGAACGGCACGGCTGCTTCTGGTTACGATGGCGATCTCACATTAGGGCGCTGGCCAAATACCGAGGCGACCTTCAAAAATGTTTTCGGGGTAATTAAGAGAAACTAAAACCAGAAATGGTTCCGTAATGGGCCTTTTGGGCGTCAAGCCTCTCGAGTAAGTACCGCGCCGCCGGTCCCATGCTCCCGTCCGCGTTCGGCAAGCGGCCGCCGCATTATGCGGCCAGGAAGGAGGCAGTGGACCAATTTAGGGCGCGTGGTTTGCCCAATGGGCTTCCACACCACTACTGCCAGCCTCACTGACTGTGATGGGGTGGACGCCTCCCCCGACGACTTTGTGCGAGGGTGGTGGCACCCATG
>NZ_JCACHA010000015.1:0-4535 GCF_059503625.1 Skermanella sp. | reverse complement strand
GCGGATCTGTCACGATCCTTTACACTTCCTCGTCGGGACCTTGTGTAACATTCATCAACCTGTTGATTCAAAATGGATTTTCCTCCTTGGCACGAGAGTTGCTTACTTCTCAGGGCAAATCGCACCTGTGCGACCTGGAGGATCGAATGAAGAGCATCATCAACAAGACCCTGACAGTGGCCGCCGTCGGCGCCGTCATGGCGCTGGGCATGGGTCAGGCCATGGCGGCCCCGACGCCGGTTGCCGGCGTCATCGTCGGCGGCCCCGGCGAGACCACGTTCAAGTTCTCGAACTTGACGGAAAGCTTCGTCGACAGCGTCGGCGACAACCTGTTCGGCTTCGGCCGCGTCACCCAGATCAACGAACTGAACGAAGGCGCCTTCTGCGCCAGCGGCGGTTCCTGCGAACTGACCTATACGTTCCGCGACTACACCGTGACGACGTTCAATCCCGCCGGCGCCGTCAGCACGGCGGTATTCTCCGGCGGCATCATCGACTTCTTCCTGGACGACACGCCCGACAGCAACCTGGCGACCACCACCGGCTTCGCCGATGGAACGCCCTGGCTGTCGCTGGTAGGGTTCGAGAGCACCGAAACCTCCGGACCGAATGCCGGTGAGACCGGTACGCTCTTCAGCTCCGGCGCGGCGTTCAACAATTCCGAGCTGATCCGCGGCTTCGGCGCCGGTAACTTGGCGATCACCGGCGGCGCCGCAGCCGACTACTTCGGCAACGGCAACATCGTGACGCTCAGCAGCAGCTTCCAGCCTTCTCCGGAGGGTTGGGTCCTGCCGCTGTCCGGCACTGCCGAGTTGCAGGTGACCGCCGACGTCACTCCCCCGACGGAAGTCCCCGAGCCTGCGACCCTCGCCCTGCTGGGCGCCGGTCTGCTGGGTCTGGGCGCCGCCGCCCGGTCGCGCAAGCAGCGCGGCTAAGGTTGCAGGCCGATGCCGGGGCGGGAACGTCCCGGCATCAACCTTCCTCCAAACTACGAAGAATCGTGGCTGCGACATCCTGAGGGGTTCGCAGTATTTCGCTGTTCCAGAACCGGATCACGCACCAGCCTTGGCTTTGCAGCCAACTGGTTCGCCGCTGGTCATATGGGTTGTCGGCATGCTGGCCACCATCGGCTTCGACGATCAGCATATGTTCAAAGCAGGTGAAATCGGCAATGTACGAGCCGATCGGGACTTGCCGGCGGAATTTGTGCCCGTTTAGACGCCGATCACGCCGGAGTGACCACAAGCGGCGCTCGGCGTCGGTCGAGTCGACTCGCAATTCACGGGCACGAGGGTTCGGCATGCGGGGGTGTTTAGCATAGGGAGCGTGCTCCCTCACCCTCCCCCCGCTGCGCGGCGGGTCCCTTCCTCTCCCAAAGGCAGAGGGGCTACTGATTGCCGATGGATATTCTAAGCTATTACAACCAGTTAGCTTCCTATCGGGTCATTTCGCCACAACACTCTCAGATTGAACTACTTGCTCCTCTCCCTCCGGGAGAGGGAGGGACCCATGCGAAGCATGGGAGGGTGAGGGAGCAGGCTCCACGAAGTCACCACCCTTCTCTTCACCGACGATCAGCTCCTCCAGCGGACGCCGGTGTGACCGGCTGGTGGATCGCATCGACTTCGGACGTCCGATCCGCCCCATGAAGACGAGCTGATCGACCTCAGCTCCCGTCACCCGCGCGACCTCCACCGCCAGCTTTTCCGCCTTCGCCAGAAGCTTCTGGTCTTCCGTGAAGCGCACGCCACGCAACGCATGGGTCGAGAACGCGATCGGCGCCAGACCCGGCTGAAGCGCCAGGCCCAGCATCGTCGCGGTCAGCCAGAAGCGCTGGAGCCGCTCGCCGGCGCGCAGCAGGTCCTCCGGCGTCGGCGGCTGGGAGCGCGGGTTGCGCCACGTCACCGTGAAGTGCCCGGCGCAGTTGACGCCCGGCAGCTTGTCGATCTGGAAACTGGCCGCCCCGGTGCCGGCTAGATTCATCATCTTCACCCGCGACCAGTCCTTCATGGCCCAGCGCATCAGCGAACGGGTCATGCGGTCGAGGCCGATGGCGGTCGCCGGCAAGCCTGCGGGGCTGAAGCGGTTGTCCCAGTCGAGCATCCGGCGGTGGACGTCGTAGGCTTCCCGGCAGCGCAGGCGGATGTCGGTGGCAAGGCCGTTGAGCCGGGCGAAGCTGCGCCGCTGCGGGCGGGCATCGAACCAGGACAGCTTGAGGTCCGGGCCGAGCGCGTTCGCCAGTTCGGCCTTCTGCCGGTCGGTCAGCGCCGTGGTGCTGTAGCTGGTGCGGTCGACCGACCGCAGCCGGACGAAGCCTTCCAGCGGGTCGGCCCGAAGCCCCGGCTGGCGCGGCAGGCGGACGCTGATGACGTCCTCATGGGAACCGTTGGCACCCTCGTTCTCCCGGCGATGGCTCCACTCCATCCGCCGCCCGTAGCGGCTGGCGGCGATGCGCAGGGTCTCCAGCAGGTGGCCGGCGGACAGCAGGGTCGGCTGGCCGTTGTTGTACTCGTAGACGTTGGTCCCGGCTTCGTGATGGATGATGATCGTCACGGCGTCGTCGCCGTCGATCCGGAAGCGCCAGGGCTGGCTATTGTCGCCGCTGGGCGCCCAGCGGGCCAGATCCAGGATGCGCCACATTTCCGACCGGCTTTCCGGCGCGGCGGCGGGCTGGGGCTTCGGCGCGTTGCTCGCGATGGCGCGCATCATTCGGGCACCCAGCTTCTGCTTCAGCCGCTGGCCAATATGCCGGCTGCCGCCGGGCAGGCGCTTGCTGACCAGACGCCCGGTATAGGCGTCGAACTGGTGGAACCAGGGGGCCGCCTTCACGTCGCCGCGCCCCAGCAGGATCTTCAGCGCCTCGATGCCGGTGACGCCGGCGCAGAGCTGGCAGGCCATCGCGGTGGAAGGGCCGCGCTTGTTGACCAGATCCAGGCGCGTCGGGTCGACCAGATAGGACCGGTGCATCGCGCGCGGAGTCAGTCCGACCAGGAAGTTGACGTATTGCTGCTCGACCGGCTGTCCGTCCAGGCCGAAATACTGCTCGAAGGTCATCTGGCCGGGCATGAAGACCAGATAGGCCGTGCCCATCCCGATCGGTCCGGCGGTGATCGCCGGGATGCCCAGCTCGGCGCAGCGCGCGAAGACCTTGGCCCTGATGTCGATCACGAAGAAGTCGAAGCCGTCGATGAACAGATCGACGCCGTCCAGGAAGTCGTCGATGTTGTCGTCGTTGATCCCGTTGGGGAAACGCCGGATCTCGGCGGTCGGGTTGATGTCGCGCGCCATGCCGGCCATGACGTCGACCTTGGGGCGGCCGACCGTGGCGGTGGAAGCGCCGATCTGGCGGTTGAAATTGACGGTCTCGAAGACGTCCATGTCGGCGACATGGAACGAACCGATGCCGAGGCGCGCCAGCGTCAGGAGATGAACCCCGCCTACTCCCCCCATTCCCGCTATGGCGATCCGTTTGGTGCGCAATACCTGCTGCTCCCATTCGGTCACCCATCCGATGTTGCGGCTGAACGCCTCGTCGTAGTCGAAGTCGGCGGCGCGCGCAGGCATCGCTGGAATGGTCATGGTCGGCAAGATCCTTGTTTCCTCCGGGCCGCCCCCCGTCTGTCAGCGCATGGCGGCGCGGCGCTCGGGCATCGCCTGTGCGGCGATCACATCGTCAACGGTCACTTCAACGTCATTCGGGTCGGCGGCTTCCGCCCCGGTCGCCTGCGGCAGCGGCCAAAGCCGGCCACCGTCGGTAATCACGTCCCAAACGTCCGGGCGCTCGGCATGGACGCGGGCCAGCATGGCATCCAGATCGACCCAGCAGGGCTGGCGCCGTCCGTGGTACTCGACCAGCGACCCCAGCGGGTTGAAGTGAATGCCGAGACGGGTCAGCAGGCGAAGCAGAGCCGGCTCCATCACGGCGGCCCAATGGGTCATGCCCTCCCGCACGCTCATCTCGACACAGGATTTAATAAGTCCGAGCGGCAGATGGAAGAGCATCTTGCGCCATTCTTCGGACGAGAGCTGCGCTTCGAAGCCCTGGTCGGGCGTGTGGTGGCGGAAGCTCTTGACGATGGAGAAGCGGGAAATCTCGGCGGTGCGCCAGACCGGGAAGGGAGCCACGTCGTCGGCGGCTATCGCTCCGGCGATCCGCTGCATCGGGAGCACGCGGCGCTCGCCGTCCTCGTCGGGAAGAACCAGGCGGACGGTGCCGATGGCATTGCCGGTCGCGTTGTGGGTCAGGATAGAGTGGGCGGAGTGGCTGTCGAAGCCGTCGCGCTCAAGGCCGTCGGGGTTGTCGGCGGGATCTTCGAACCCGTTGTCGATGCAGTAGACCTGGAAACGAACTCGGAAACATTCGTTCCTGTCTTCGGCGGTATCGGCAACAGAAGAAGAAAATACAGAATTGTAATACTCTAAACCGGAAATTCCCGAGGATTGGCGCCCTGAAGTCTGTGCCGCTACCTGCCTTGGTTCCTGCCGGACCTGGGATACGACTTGTGAACCGTCATAGGATAGAGAGCTGGCATTGG
>NZ_JCACHA010000014.1:0-4535 GCF_059503625.1 Skermanella sp. | reverse complement strand
ATCAGGGAATCATAAGCGATTCCAATGCCTCAAGCTTTTTCCGGACGGACACTCACAGGCCAGAATATCCTCGCTGCCTGACCAACCCCGTGAGCAATTACGAAACGGCAGCTGAAGAAACTATCTCTGCTCTTGAAAGAATTGGACTGAAAGCTTTGTCACCGGTTGGAGGATATTATATATGGATAGAACTGCCGCAAAATGTCGATGAGATAGTTTTGGCAAAGAATGCTGCCGATAAAAGCATATTCATTGCCCCTGGAACAGTTTTTACTACGACAAGAACATTGCCAATGCCGGCGATGCGCATCAATGTGGCCTATGCCAGCGACTCTCGCTTCATTACGTTCATGCAAGAGTATTTGGATTGCTATAAATAGGCCCTTCCTCAACAACCATTTTCAATGGTTATCTTCTGGCGGTAGGCTGATCTAGCTGATTTCCGGTAAGTCAATCCACGCAATCCAGCAAATTGTCTCAAGGGCATTGTCACGGCAACAGTGGCGCTCCGTCATTGGTGACGATAATCTGTCTGGATGCAGCCGATCTCGTGCCCGCCACCAGTTCCCGCCCGCCATCATCCAACATGCCGTGTGGCTCTATCTCCGGTTCACGCTGAGCTACCGGGACGTTGAAGAGTTGCTGGCGGAGCGGGGGCTGGATGTCTCGTACGAGACGATCCGACGCTGGGTCGGCAAGTTCGGCCCGGCGATTGCGCGGAACCTGCGGCAGCTGCGGTGCAGGCCCAGCTCGCGCTGGCATCTTGATGAGATGGTGGTGCGCGTAAACGAGTGGCAGATATACCTGTGGCGAGCGGTCGATGATGAGGGCGAGGTGCTGGAGGTCCTGATCCAGCGCCGGCGGAACAAGGCCGCAGCCCGGAAGCTCATTCGCAAGCTGCTGAAGAAGCACGGCTTTGCTCCGACCCGAGTGACGACCGACAAGCTGCGCTCCTACGGGGCTGCGTTCAAGGAGATCGGCCTGAGCGCCGACCATGAACAAGGAGTTTACCAGAACAACCGGGCCGAGGTCTCCCATCAGCCCCTCCGTCGACGAGAGCGCAAAATGCGGCGGTTCAAGTCGCCGGGATCCACCCAGCGCTTCATCTCGATGCACGCCGCCACCTACAACACCTTCAACCTCCAGCGTCATCTGATTTCCCGCCGAACCCTACGCACCTTCCGGGCCCAGGCTATGACCGATTGGAATGTTGCGGACGCGGCGGCGTGTGTAACGACAAGCCGTTCGGGAACATTATTCGCTGAGGCAATACGTTCGGCCATGCCAATTGTCGTTGCACAGCGGCGTGAGGATCGACCGAAACCACGGGCCTCTGCGCGTGTTGGGCAAGTTCCTGTGACAATGCCGCCTGGTCACCTACATCGACAACAACGCGGCCGCGATCCCGGACTACGGCGAGCGCCGGCTTTATGCGGAGCCGATCTCGACAGCCTTCATCGAGTCCACCGTCAACCTCGTGGTCGGCAAGCGCTTCGCTAAGAAGCAGCAGATCCAATGGTCCAAGGCTGGCGCCCACTTGCTCCTGCAGACCCGGATCCAGACCCTCGACGGCACTCTGCCGGAGATGTTCAGAAAATGGTACCCGGCCATGGCCGCAAATGACGCCCAGACGCCCGCCGGCGGCGCTCAACCGCTTTCAGCACAACTCTAGAGAACGCACCCAATCAGAAGTCTGCGCGCGATCAACCCACGCGATTGTGCGATCAGTCACTGAACTTCAGTGCGTCCACCACCGCGCGCACTGCAGGCGAGAGGGGAGCACCTGCTGAGTAGTAAAGGTGGAAGCCAGGGTAGGTCGGTGACCAGTCTGCTAACACTCGCAGCAGCCGTCCATCCTCGATCATCGGTTGGACGATTTGGTCGACGCCGTGCCAGAGTCCGACCCCGACCAAGGCGGCGTGCAGCATGAGGTCCGGATCGTCAGTCACCAGCGGGCCTGCAATGTCCATTGTCACCGCCTCACCGGCACGCTCGAATTCCCAGCGGTAGAGCGAACCTTCCGGTCCGCTGCGGCAGCCAATACAGCGGTGCCGCGCCAAGTCGGCGGGATGCACCGGCGAAGGATTCGCCGCGAGATAGCTCGGAGAACCGACCACCGCGGTGGTGAAAGGCGGGGTCACCGCCACCGCCACCATGTCCTGCGCCACGTCTTCGCCCAACTGGATGCCAAGGTCGAACCCCTCTTCCAGATCGCCGGGCCACTCGACTGTTCGGACGTCGAGCGTCACGTGCGGGTAATCCCGCGCGAGCTGCGCGACCGCAGGTGCGATCAGCATTGAGATGGCGAGTCGCGGCGCGGCCATGCGCACAACCCCAAAAGGCTCACCCTCGAGTGCGCTGGCGGCCGCGATGGCTCCATCCAGCAGGGCCAGGGCGGGTGCAAGGTCCCGCAGGAGCCGGGCACCGGCTTCCGTCAGGGTGACTGCGCGCGTTGTGCGGTTGAGCAGGCGCTGGCCTAGGCGATCCTCCAGATTGCGGATGGCATGGCTGAGAGTCGAGGATGTAAGCCCTAGATCATCCGCAGCACGGCGGAAGCTGCGCGCCTCCGCCACTGCCACGAAGGCACGTGCTTCGGCGTACTCGCCCGGCTTCAAGCGTTTCGGCATTGTTGAATCGTACTCATGAACCTGTTGCCCCGATAACGCCTTATCCAACAGCTTGCGCCGTCTTATCTCAGGCCAGGGAGTAATTGGTAGCAAGAAGGCATGGCCCAGAATGAACAATCTAGGATATCGGCGCCTCGACGGCACGGCCACTATCATCACTGGGGCAGGCACCGGGATCGGCCAGGCCGCAGCGCGTGCCTTCGCAAAGGAGGGCGCCAGCGTGGTGCTGGTCGGACGCCGCGAGGCACCGCTGGCCGAGACCGCAGCCACGATCAGGGCCAGCGGTGGCGAGGCGATCGTCGTGACCGGAGACGTTTCCAAGGCGCAGGATGTGGACGCGGCGATCGCCCGCGTAGTGGATCGCTTCGGGCGGATTGATCACGTCTTCAACAATGCCGGCATTCAAGGCGCGGGCGGGCCGATCATCGACATGGCGGAGTCCAGTTTCGACGAGTTGCTGGCCATCAACCTGAAAGGCCCATGGCTGATGACGCGGGCAGCGCTTCGCGTGATGATCCCGTCGAGACGTCCGGGCGCGATCGTGAACACGTCGTCATTCCTGTCCACCGCCGCTACCATCGGCACCTCGGGCTATTCCGCGAGCAAGGCGGGGCTCGATGCGATGATCCGGGCGATCGCGCTCGAAGCCGGGCCGCATCTGATCCGCGTCAACAACATCAATCCCGGCGTGATAGACACGCCCATGCTGCGCGCGCACGGCGAGGATATCATCCCGCCGCTTGCCGCCCGTGCGGCGCTTGGCCGGATCGGCACACCCGAAGACATCGCCGACGTCGCAGTCTGGCTCTGCACGCATGAAGCACGCTTCATCACCGGCCAGTCGATCCTGGTGGATGGCGGCTTCACTATTCCGGGACCGCGCTGATCAACGCTCCGTTATTCCGGCTCCAACCTCGACCTCGGAACACCCCCCACCCAGGAGAATTCGGATGAAGGTTCAGAAGTTCACGATCACCGACGCATCGCTTGAGCGATCGCCCGGGCAGGATGCAGACGTGTTCGTCGGCAATCTGGTCGACCAGCGCCACGGCGCACCGATCACTATCGGCTACGGGCGCTATGGGCCGGACCAGACTCTCGAAGAGACGATCGCGGTCGACGATGTGGTGATCATGCTGGAGGGGCGGCTATCAGTCTCCAGCGTGGCAGGCACCGTCACTGCAGGACCGGGCGAGATCGTCCATTTGCCCAAGGGGCAGAGGGTGACGATCCGCTCGCACGAGCAGGGCGCACTCACCGCCTATGTCACCTATCCGCATTGGCAGGAGGCGCGAGAGTAATTCACCTGCCCTGCGGAGATCTAGCTCCCTTGCGGAAATCTGGTGCGAGGAGTCGCCGGATTTGTCCCGTCGACCCCTCACCCACAGGATCACACCTGCGCAAATCCGCCGTCGACGAACACCTCGCCGCCGGTCATGAAGCTGCTGTCGCTTGACGCAAGGAAGGCAGCGGCGGCCGCGATCTCGAAAAGGTCACCCAGCCGTCCCATGGGCGTGGTCGCTCCCAGAGCTTCGAAGTCTTCTTTGTCGACAACCTCAAGCGCCAGATCGGTCATCGTCGGCCTGGGCGACAGCACGTTCACGCGAATGCCGGTGCCCTTGAGATCGAGCGCCCAGCTGCGCGCGAAAATGCGAACCCCGGCCTTCGACGCGCTGTAGACGCTGAGAACCTGTTCGCAGAGTGGGCATGCCGGCCTGTGCTGACCAGGATGCTACTTTAAGCTGAAAAGAGGAATGACGCGTGGGAGGCTGGCGGGCTATGTCGGGGGCCGTCGTCAACAGCCACTGAGCCAGCAGGATATGGGCACCGCCGTCAGAACTGCAAAGACGTCTTCGGCATCCTGGGACGCCTTCGCCGACGTGGACGCCTTCGTGGATGAGGTTCTGG
>NZ_JCACHA010000013.1:0-4545 GCF_059503625.1 Skermanella sp. | reverse complement strand
TCCTTCTCGTCATGCCGGCATGACGAGAAGGATCACCGATCATTGATAATGCCCTGCCCGCTGCACAAGTTTGAAAGGGAGGTCTTAGCAGCGAGCAGGGAGCAGGGCACCATGGGTCCATATCCGCACGACGCACCGCGAGCCGTAATCTCCGACGAGAACCCGATGGGCACGGACGGGTTCGAGTTCGTCGAATACGCTTCGACCGAACCCGAAAAGCTCCACGCCCTGTTCCAGACCATGGGGTTCTCGGCGGTGGCGAAGCACCGCTCCAGGGACGTGACGCTCTACCGCCAGGGTGAGGTCAACTTCGTCGTTAACGCCGAAGCCGACAGCTTCGCCCGCCGGTTCGCCGAGCAGCACGGCCCCTGCGCCTGCGCCATGGCGTTCCGCGTCGCCGATGCCGGGCACGCCTTCAAGCGCGCCGTCGGCTTGGGCGCCAAGCCGGTGGAAACGCGGGTCGGCCCGATGGAACTCAACATTCCGGCGATCGAGGGCATCGGCGGCAGCCTGCTCTATTTCGTGGACCGCTACGGCGACCGGGGATCGATCTACGACGTCGATTTCTTCTGGACCGGCGAGCGGGAGCCGAAGCCGGCCGGCGCCGGGCTGTATTATATCGACCACCTGACCCACAACGTCCGGCGCGGCAACATGGGCGTCTGGGCGGACTTCTACCAGCGCCTCTTCAACTTCCGGCAGATCCGCTTCTTCGACATCGAGGGCCGCCATACCGGCCTGTTCTCCAAGGCGCTGACCAGCCCTGACGGCAAGATCCGCATCCCGATCAACGAGAGCGCCGACGAGAAGAGCCAGATCGAGGAATACATCAAGGATTACAAGGGCGAAGGCATCCAGCACGTCGCCAGCGGCTGCCGCGACATCTACGAGACGGTGGCGAACCTGCGGGAGCGCGGGCTGGAGTTCATGCCGGCTCCCCCCGCAGCCTACTACGACAAGGTGGACGGGCGCCTGCCCAACCACGGCGAACCGCTGGAGCGGCTGCGGGAATTGGGCCTGCTGATCGACGGCGAGGGTGTGGTGGACGGCGGCCGGACCAAGGTGCTGCTCCAGATCTTCTCCAAGACGGTAATCGGCCCGATCTTCTTCGAGTTCATCCAGCGCAAGGGCGACGAGGGCTTCGGCGAAGGCAACTTCAAGGCCTTGTTCGAAAGCATCGAGGAAGACCAGATCCGGCGCGGAGTGATAGGGCAGGAGGCGTGAAGGTCAGATCCGTTGTGCGTTGCACAACAGGGAAGCTTAATCTACCCTTCGGCCCGATAGTCCATCACAGATGAAGGCTCGGACACCGAATATGGCTTCCTTGAACGGATCTACTTCGTACGGCACACACCTGATCATTCCGCCGCTTCGCCGGGTCTATGCGGCCTTTGGCGATCTGACGTTCGCGCTGATGCGCGTGATCGCGGGCGGCGCCCTCATGACCCACGGCTACGGCAAGGTCACCGATCCGTTCGGCGCGGTCGGAATGGTCGAGAGCCTTGGCTTCGTGCCCGGCACCTTCTGGTCGCCGCTGCTGTCGTTCTCGGAGTTCTTCGGCGGTCTGCTGCTGGCCCTTGGCCTGCTGACCCGGCCGGCTGCCGTGGCGACGTCGATCATCCTGCTGGTGACGATCTATTATCACTGGATCTTCAAGGATCAGGGCTGGTCGGGGTCGGAAAAGTCGATCCTGTGGGTCGGCATGACCTTGTTCTTCGCCGCCCACGGCGGCGGCCGCCTGTCGGTGGACCGCAGGATCGGCAAGGAGTTCTGACCCCGCGCCGATCCCGCGCCAAGCACTCAGACCGTCGAGGGTGCCACCTGCTCGATCGCATCGAGCGGGTCGCCCACGATGGCCGCCTCGAACGCACGCAGGCGCTTGTAGATCGACAGCAGCTCGACGATCGTCGTCCAGGAATTGACGAGGTACTGGAACGACGACCGGACCTGCTCGAACGCGTTGAGGATCTGGTTCATCGCCCCCAGCGTGATCGCGCCCGCGATGATCGTCGGGGCCAGGACGACATAGGGAAAGATGTTGTCGGTCTGGAGATAGAGGATTCGCGCGACGTTGAAGTACATATAGTGGAAGTACAGCCGGAAATAGTTCCGGCGCACATTGTTGAACAGAGCCGCCACCGTCGGCGGCCTCGCCCGGTCGGCATGGTCCTCGCCGTAGACCAGCTCCTTGCGGTAGGCCGCCTCGACCCGCTGGTTGCGGAACTCCAGCCCCGGCAGCTTGATGCCGACCAGCGCCAGGAACGCGGTCCCGAAGGCCGACCACAGAATGGCGACGACGACGAGAGCGTGCGGGACTTCGCCGACCAGGGGCAGTTCCTTCACGGACTCCGACAGCCGCAGCAGCACCGGCAGGAAGGCAACCAGCGTCATGACCGACGTGATCAGGCTGACGCCCAGGCCCTCGACGGTGGTCGAGAACCGCATGGTGTCTTCCTGAACGCGCTGCGAAGCGCCCTCGATCAGGCGCAGCCGGCCCCAGTGTGACATGTAGTAGTCGTTCATCGCCGTCCGCCACCGGAAGATATAGTGGCTGACGAAGAACCGGGTCAGCACGCCGACCGCAACGGCGATGAAGGCGATGCCCGCGAAGTCCAGCAGCGACAGGTAGAACTGCTCGACCGTAACCGGCCCCGACTTGGCCAGCGCGGTCTGGATCAGGTCGTAGAACGGGCCGTACCAGTCGTTGATCGCGACGCTGACCTGAACCTGGAAATACGTGACGAACAGGATCAGCGCCGATCCCAGGATCGACCAGTGCGCCCAGCGATGCGGCGCGAACCACATCCAGAAGGCCGCGAAGATCGCGACCGCGACGGTATAATAGATGTAGAACCACAGGAAGGGTGGCGACCAGAAGACTTCGACGCCGACCGTCCGGGCGCCCTCTTCGGCGGCGACCTCGCCCAGTCCGAACCACTCGCCCAGGGAATCGGCCCCCATGTACCAGACGGCCACGCAGATCGCGATCCACAGCACGACCGACCCGAAGAACAAGCGGGGCGCGGGGAAGAAGCTTACGAACATGCCTTTGAACTCTCCGTATTTGATTTTTCCGGTATAACCTCTTCCCCATGTGAAGAATATGATTCCGGTCTCAGATGTCTTCCGTGCCGCCGAAATCGCCGCCGAAGCCGTCGTCGCCTTGGAGATCCTGCCCGGTGTCCACGTCCTCGGCGCCCAAGTCCTGCGGCTCGTTCCCGGCCTTCTTCAGCTTGCCCATCAGCGAGGAGATCAGTTCTTTTTCCTGCGGAGTCATGGTGGACTCTCCCGAAAAATCACGCGGCTGAAGCCGCAAGGCTTCGGTGCGGATCTTACGTGCCGATCCTGAGCGGCCCAAATTAACAATCGTTCAGAAAAGCCGGATCGAAGATGCCGGATTGAAGATAATGTCCGCGCATTTTTATCTGTAATGCAACCTAAAGTTACCCATACGGCTAACTCACAATGCGCCTTGCACCCATAATGCTGGGTCGTGGTTATATAATCGTACGTTGCATACCTCGCCTCCATTGAATAACTGGACGGTCCGCTACCCAACCGGGAGCGGGCCGTTTTTCTGTGCGGCTGCGGCATGCCCATCTTCCCGATATAAGTCCAGATATATCTTGATTCCCGATATATCTGGACTTATATCGGGAAGATGAGACACAGACACATGGACGGCTTCGACCGTCGTTTCGCCCATTCCGGCGACCTGTCGGATCATCATCCACATCACGGCCCGCATCATGGGTCGCACCACGGCCCGCATCACAAAAGCCATCGCGGCGGCCGCCACGGCGGCAGGCTTTTCGACTATGGCGATCTCCGGCTGCTTCTCCTGGCGATGATCGCCGAGCGGCCGCGCCACGGCTATGAAATGATGAAAGCGATCGAGGAGCGCTTCGGCGGCAGCTACACGCCCAGCCCCGGCGTCATCTATCCGACGCTGTCCTGGCTCGACGACATGGGCTACGCCGCCATCGACGTCGAGGAAGCGGGGCGCAAGCGCTACGGCATCACGCCCGAGGGAGAAGCCTTCCTCGTCGCCAACCGCGCCGCAGCGGACGAGTTGCTATCGCGCAGCGGCCCGGCCGGCGGCGCCGGCGGAGATTCCGTGCCGGCGCCGGTGGTGCGCGCCATGGAGAACCTAAAGCTTGCCATGCGCCTGCGCCTGAAGCGCGGCCCTCTGGACCAGAATGCCGCCGAAAACATCGCCGCCGCCCTCGATGCGGCGGCCCAGACCGTGGAGCGAAGCTGATGAACGAACGATCGCCCTCTATTTCTCAGGCGGTAAGCGTAGCCGAGATCGCCACGCCGAACAGCAGCAAGTATCTGCAACAGCTTTGCAAGCACTTTCAGCACAAGCTTCCGGTCACCTATGACCAGCATTCCGGACAAATAGCCTTCAACATCGGCGAATGCCGCCTGAATGCCGCCGATGGCATCCTGAAACTGACGCTGACTTCTCCTGATGACGCTCAGATGGCCAATCTACAGGACGTAGTAGCCCGCCATCTTGTCCGCTTCGCATTCCGGGAAGAG
>NZ_JCACHA010000012.1:0-4557 GCF_059503625.1 Skermanella sp. | reverse complement strand
GTACCGGTTTGGCTCGTCGTTTGGGGGTGGGCGTTGGCGCGTTGTTTGTACATCTGGGCTTTAGGGGCCCGGGTCGTGCCGGACGGCCGTGTCCTGAACCTGACCCAGGGCTACCGGCGAGTCGAGGAGGGTAACGCCATCCGCCCTGTCCAGATCGGCATGAGAGCGGTCTGCGTCACGGTCCCGGCCGGCAGCCGCCTTCGTCTAAGCCTTGCCGGCGCTTGCTTCCCGGCCTTTCCCGTCAATCCCGGCACCGGGGCGGAAGCGGCTGAAACGCGGCTGGTCGATTGCCGGACGATCACGCTGACTTTCCGCGCGGCCGGAACGCGGCTGATGCTGCCGGTGACCGAAGCCGCGCACGACCTGCCCAAAGGCATAGGTCGTTTCCTCTAACGGACAAACGAGCCCTTCCCGATTGACCGGACCCGGCAGACCACGCTATTCACTTATTTAGATTGAAAATTGTTTACATTTCTCTCTAAAGTTCTTTTCCCGGATTTCTTCCGGGCTGCCGGAGAGCACATGCAGATCCTGATCGCCGAGGACAACCCGATCAACCAGAAGCTGGTGGATCTCATCTGCCGCAAGGCCGGGTATCAGACGCGCATCGTTCCGGATGGCTCCACCGCCGTCGACGCCATCCGGGAAGGCGGCATCGGGCTGGTCCTGATGGACGTCATGATGCCCCGCATGGATGGGATCGAGGCAACCCGCCAGATCCGCGCTTTGCCCGGCGACGAATCCCGGACCCCGATCATCGCCGTGACGGCCCATACCGACGGCGAGAACCGCGAGGCCTGCCATGCCGCCGGGATGAACGCCTTCCTGGGAAAACCGGTCCGCCCGACGGAATTGCTGAAGATGATCGCCTCCCTGCTGCCGGCCTGAGGCCCACTCCGGGAACCACGAGGAGGCGTTCGGCAAGTATTGGGCCACGGCCCAACAAACACTGCCCACACCGGTCAGCTTCTTCGGCCTCTGGTATCATACCGCAATGTGAACGACGATGCCCTGCTGGCGGCCTCGGAGCTGGATCTCGCGGGACGACTGAAACCTGTCGATCCATTCCGAGCGTCCCGCTGCCCCGATGCAGTCCTCCGAGACCACGATCGAACCACCGATCTCCCGGGTAACCTCCTCCAGTCTGCTCGCTACGTTCACCACGTCCCCGACGACGGTAAACTCGACACGTTCCCGGCCGCCGAGATTCCCGACCGTCACGGGACCACAGTGGATTCCGATCGATGTGCGAAGTGGATCCGCGCCGTCGCTGGACCTTTTCCGGCTCCAGCGTTCGATTTCCCGTTGGAGTTCGAATGCGCAGGCGAGCGCGCGGGCCGAAGCGTCCGGTTGCGGATCGATGGAGCCGAAGGTCGCCATGAAGCCGTCGCCCAGGTACTTGTCGAGTGTTCCTCCATGTTTGAAGACAATGGCGCAACTCCGCTCCTGGAAGCTCCGCAGCAAGGTGAATGTTCGGTCGGGGGACAGGGTTTCACTTAGCTTCGTAAACCCGACGATATCCGCGAACAGGACGGTCACCGTCCTTGTCGTCGGATCTCCAAACCTGGTCCCGCCGCGTTTGGTAAGAGCCTCGGCCACATCCGGAGAAACATACCGCGCGAGATCCGCCCGCACGATCTCGGTCTCGACCTGCCTCAACAAGGTCCGCCGACTGCGCCAGACGGTCAGCGTCAGGAGCAGGGTGAACAGGGACGTCGCGACAAGCTGGGTATACCACGGTGTAAGGCCAACGAAGGTCGGCTGAAGGGAAAGCTCCAGGACCGTGGCCGACGTCAGTGCCTCTTCGGCGGCAACGTCATTGAAGCGCAGAGTGTCCGGCTGGGAGTAGATCGTGAACACTCCGGTCGACCAGATGACGAGGATCGACACTCCTGTCCAGACGACGCGTCTTGGCGAATAGGTCAGGGCGGCCTCGGCAGGGAGCAGCAGAAGGTAAAGAAACTCCTGGCCGCGCAACCTCGTCTGGACAGGCCATTGTGAGCCGAAATCGACCGGAGGCGGAACCAGGATCGCCGCTGACACCAAGGCCACGTCAAGAACGATAAAGCCGAACTTGATGGTTTCGCCGTGAGGATGGTGCCGCAATCGGTACGGGATGTAGCCAAGCAGGAAGAACCCGAAGGCGTACCCGCCGTAATAGAGGTCGCGCGGCCACGGTACGATCGAGAAAAGCCACGCGGAAACGATGACGATCGCCGTCAGCCTTGCGTAAAAGGCAAACTGGAGACCTTCGAGCTCTGCCTGCCGAGTGTTTGCCTGAAGGTGATCCTTCGAGACTTCGGCTGCCCACAACGAACGAAGGCTATTCGTAACCCAATGGCCATAGCCGATGATCCGGCTCGCCGAGTCAGACATTTGCGGCCCTGCTGATCAAGAAAGCTCGTTACTGAATTGGTAGCATCTCGATCAGGTTTATGCACGTCGCGAGTTGATATGATGGGTTGTCAAAACGATCCGGACTTGACGACAACAGTGAAGTCGGCAAGTTCCGGAGCGGATCGATCTGCGGTAGTACTAGGCCGACCTACAAATTCGAGGTTTACAGCGCCCGCCTCACTCCGCCGGATGCAATTGCGTGGCTATGGGAGCTTCGTCCGCGAACGGCTTTTTCTTCGCGATATACGTATAAACCGTCGGCACGACGAACAGGGTAAGCACCGTGCCCAGCAGCATGCCGCCGACGATGACAGCGCCGATCGCCTGCCGGCTTTCGGCGCCGGCACCCGTGGCAAGCGCCAGAGGCACCGCCCCCAGGACCATGGCGCCCGTGGTCATCAGGATCGGGCGCAAGCGCAGCACGGCGGACTGGATCACGGCGTCCCGTACGTCCACGCCCTGACGCTGAAGCTGGTTGCCGAACTCAACGATCAGGATGCCGTGCTTGGTGATCAGGCCGACCAGCGTCACAAGCCCGATCTGGCTGTAGACGTTCATCGTCGCCCCGGTCAGCTTCAATGCGAGCAGCGCGCCGGTGATCGACAGCGGCACGGTCAGCATGATGACGAACGGGTCGATGAAGCTCTCGAACTGGGCCGCCAGCACCAGATAGATGAAGGCCAATGCCAGGATGAAGGTCACATAGAGGCTGCTGCTCGTTTCCCGGAACTCGCGGCTCTGGCCGGCGTAGTCGACCTGCGCCGCCGAGGACGACAGCACCCGTTCCGCAGCATCCGTCAGGAAGGTCAGCCCCTCGCCCAGCGTATAGTTCGGCCCCAGCGTCGCGGTGATGGTGGCGGAACGCAGCTTGTTGAAATGGTTCAGTTCCTTCGGCGACACCCGCTCCTCGATCTTCAGCAGGTTGGCGAGGCTGACCATCTCGTTCTGCTTGCCGCGCACATAGATGCGCGCGATGTCGTCCGGGTTGGTGCGGTCGACGCCGCCGACCTGAACGATCACGTCGTACTGCTTCCCGTTCTGCTTGAAGCGCGTGACCTGACGTCCGCCCAGCAGGGTTTCCAGCGTGCGGCCGATCGTATCGATCTCCAGCCCAAGGTCCGCCGCCTTGTCGCGGTCCAGCGAGACCTTCAATTCCGGCTTGTTCAATTTCAGGTCGCTGTCGACGTTGATAAGGCCGGGGTTGGTCCGCGCCTCGGCCATGATCTTGTCGACCATGCCCTGCAACTCGCCATAGGGGAGCGATGTCTGGATGACGAACTGGATCGGCTTCTCGGTCGGGCTCTGCCCCAATGAGGGCGGATTGACCGCAAAGGCCAGCGTACCCGGCACGCCGAACATCTTGGGTCCGAGTTGCTGGACGATCTGCTGCTGCTTGACGTCGCGCTGGTCCCAATCGATCAGACGGACGAAGGAGATCGCCTGATTGACCACGGGGAACCCGACGACCATGAAGAACTTCTCGACCACCGGGATCTCCTTGTAGAAGCCCTCGATCACGCGGGTATAGCGGTCGGTGTACTCGATGGTCGATCCTTCGGGCGCTATCGCGATGCCGACGATGGTTCCCCTATCCTCGGTCGGCGCCAGTTCCGACTTGATCTGGCC
This sequence comes from Skermanella sp., assembly GCF_059503625.1. Taxonomy (NCBI): domain Bacteria; kingdom Pseudomonadati; phylum Pseudomonadota; class Alphaproteobacteria; order Rhodospirillales; family Azospirillaceae; genus Skermanella; species Skermanella sp. The sequence goes on along the minus strand of NZ_JCACHA010000012.1, from coordinate 534 downwards.
GAACAGCACATAGCTGGACCCGGCGACGCCCAGGCCGACCAGCAGGACCAGGGGCCGGACGCGCAGGGAATTGCGCAGCAGCCAGCGGTAGCCGTTGGTCAGGCCGTTCAGGAAACTCTCGATTAGGTTGAACATCAGGCCGTGTTTCGCCTGATGCTTCAGCAGCTTGGAGCACATCATCGGCGACAGGGTCAGCGCCACGAACCCCGATACCAGCACGGCGCCCGCCAGGGTCAGCGCGAACTCCGTGAACAACCGCCCGGTACGACCGGTCTGGAAGCCGATCGGCGCGTACACCGCCGCCAGCGTGATGGTCATCGCGACGACGGCGAAGCCGATTTCCCGCGCGCCCTTCAGGGCGGCCTGGAACGGCGGCATGCCTTCCTCGACATGGCGGTAGATGTTCTCCAGCATGACGATGGCGTCGTCCACGACCAGCCCGATCGCCAGCACCATGGCGAGCAGAGTCAGCGTGTTGATGCTGAATCCGAAGACGAACATGATCGCGAAGGCGCCGATCAGCGATACCGGGAT
>NZ_JCACHA010000011.1:0-4568 GCF_059503625.1 Skermanella sp. | reverse complement strand
AGCGTTGCCATGAAGGCGGATGTGACTGCGGCTGAAGTGACTGCGGCGGAAGCCTTGGGCGGTGCTCCCGCCGTTGCCGGGGACATCCGGATCGACCGGCCGACCCTGCACGACGTCGTCGTGATCAGGGTCCGCGACATGATCATCGAAGGCACGCTGGCCGCCGGCTCCCGCATCCACGAAGGGCAACTCGGGCAGCAGCTCGGCATTTCCAGGACGCCGCTGCGCGAGGCGCTGAAGGTGCTGGCGCGCGAAGGCCTGGTCGATCTGGTCCAGGGCAAGGGAGCGCTGGTCCGCAAGCTGACCCACAAGGACGTCAAGGACATGCTGGTCGTCCTGTCGGCCATGGAGGAGTTGGCGGGAAAGCTGGCCTGCGAGAACGCGTCCGACAGCGACATCCGCGAAGTTCGCCGCCTGCACGACGCCATGATGGGCTACTACGCGGTCCGCAACCGGCTGCCCTATTACAAGCTGAACCAGGAAATCCATTCCGCCTTCATCCGGATCACCGGCAACGAGGCGCTGTCGATGGTCCACACCCAGTTGCAGGCCCGGCTGAAGCGCATCCGCTTCATCGGCAACGAGAAGCCGGAGCACTGGGACGCGGCGGTCGCCGATCACGAGGAGATGATCGCGGCGCTGGAGGCGCGGGATGGGCCGAGGCTCTCCAGGGCTTTGTCCGACCATCTGGCCGAGACATGGCTGCGGGTCGCCGATTCGATTTGAGTTAACAAAAACAATCACCCGACAATCGATCAGGCCGGCCCGTCCGGCCGGAAACCCGTGGCGATAAGCTTTACGGGAGGAGGAAACATGTACCCGACGCATCCCCGCTCACCCGCCGGAACGAAACCGGCATCCATCGCCCTGGTCGGCGCCGGAGAGTTCGGCGCGACCTTCGCGGCGCAGGTCCGGCGCATCCCGGACCTCCGCCTGCGGCTGGTCTGCGACCGCGACGCCGCCCGGTCGGAAGCGGCATTGCTGCGCGCCGGCTATCCGGCGTCCGAAATCGCCTTCTGCTCCGGCCGCGCGACGATCCTCGCGGCGATGGAACGGGGACAGGTCGCCGTCGTGGACGATCTGGCGCTGGTCGCCGACCTGCCGCTTGACGCTGTCGTGGAAGCGACCGGCCAGCCGGAAGCGGCTGCCCGTGTGGCGGAGCAGGCCCTGGGCAGCGGCTATCATCTGGCGCTCGTCACCAAGGAAGCGGAAGTGACGATCGGCCCGCTGCTGGCTCACCGCGCGAAGGCTGCGGGGCTGGTCCATACGCCCGTGGACGGCGACCAGCCGGCCCTGCTGATCGGCCTGATCGCACGGGCCGGGATGCTCGGCCTGCCGGTGATCGCCGCCGGCAAGGCCAGCGAGTCGGACTATGTCTTCGACCCGGTGGCTGAGACGGTGACCTGCTGGGGCCGCACGGTCGAGACAAAGGGCTATGGCAGGCTGTTCGACGCCGACCCGCACGCGGTCCTTGCCGAACGCTTCGTCGGCGGGCTGGAGACCGGGACGGTGCCCGACCTGTGCGAGATGGCCGTGGTGGCGAACCACTGCGGGCTCGCCGCCGACCGGCCGGAACTGCACGCGCCGGTCGTCCGGACGGTGGAACTGCCCTCGGTCTTCCGGCCCGCCGAAGACGGCGGCATCCTGGGCCGGACCGGGGTCGTCGACGTCTTCGCCTGCCTGCGCCGGCCGGACGAACTGAGCTTCGCCGGCGGGGTCTTCGTCGTGGTGGAAACGCCGGACCGCGCTACGGGGTTGCTGCTGACGTCCAAGGGCATCCCCGCCAGCAAGGACGGGCGCTACCTGCTGCTGCACAACCCCATCCACCTGCTGGGCGTCGAAGCTCCCATCTCGGTCCTATCCGCCGTCCGCCAGGGGCAGTCTTCCGGCGGCTCCGACGTGAAGCCGCGCGTCGATCTGGCGGCACGGGCCAATCGCGACCTCGCTCCCGGTGAAGTGATGGAGATGGCGGCCCGCCACGCGGTTCCCGCCTTCGATCCGCTGATCCTGCCGGGCTCGGCACTGCGGCCCGAATCTCCGGTACCGTATTATCTGGCGGCGGGACGGCGGGTCCTGCGGCCCGTCGCCAAAGGGGCGGTGCTGACGGTCGCCGACGTCGATCTCGACGCCGGCAGCGCCCTGGTCCGCCTGCGGCGCGAGCAGGACGCTGTGTTCGAGAACGCCTAAGGCGGATCGGGCGCGACAAAAAGGACGCCATCATGGCCCGCATGGCTATCCATGCGGAAAGGCAGCGCTGGCAACTGGCAAGTGGACGCTCCAGCCGCTATGGTGCGGATCATGGCCGATGAAGCATCCCCCGGCGCGCCGATGCGCGACCCGTCCGTTCCGCCCGCCTCCGGCGCCACGCGTCCCTCAACGCCGTCCGAGCGCGGCGAGGCGCCCGAGGCCCGCTGGTTCGGCTTCCGCGAGGTCGATCCCAACGCCAAGGCGCCGATGGTGCGTCAGGTATTCGACAGCGTCGCGACCAACTACGACCTGATGAACGACCTGATGTCGGGCGGCGTCCATCGCCTGTGGAAATCGACGCTGATCGAGATGATCAGACCGCGTCCGGGCATGACGCTGCTCGACGTGGCCGGCGGCACCGGCGACATCTCGTTCCGCTTCCTGGATGCGGCGGGCGGCGGGGCCAACGCCTTCGTCTGCGACATCAACGAGCAGATGATCCTGGTCGGGCGCGACCGCGCCATCGACCGGGGCGTGCTGGACGGCGTCGACTGGATCGTCGGCGATGCCGAGAAGGTGCCGCTGAAGAGCCGGTCGGTCGATGTCTATACGATCGCCTTCGGCCTGCGGAACGTGACCCGGATCGACTCGGCACTGGCCGAAGCGCGCCGCGTGCTGAAACCGGGCGGCCGATTCTTCTGCCTGGAGTTCAGCAGGGTTGTCCTGCCGGTCCTGCGCGACATCTATGATCAATACTCCTTCACCGTCCTGCCCCGCCTGGGTCAGATGGTGGCCGGCGACCGGGAGGCGTACCAGTACCTGGTCGAGAGCATCCGCCAGTTCCCCGATCAGGAAAGTCTGGTCGGACGGATCGAGGCGGCCGGGTTCGGTCAGGTGCGGTACCGCAACCTGACCGGCGGAGTCGCCGCGATCCATTCCGGCTGGCGGCTCTGATCCCTTTTCCTGAACCGGTTCAAAAGTCCCGATGATCCGCACGATCCGCAACCTTGCCCGCCTGATCGTGATCATGCGCACGCTCGGCCGTCACGACGCGCTCTTCCCGCACGAACTTCGGGACGTAGTGCCGGGCGTGTCGTCCTTCGCCCGCCTGATCTCGGCGAAGAACGTTCCGGGACGGCCCGGCCAGCGGCTGGCCGCAGCACTCCGCGATCTAGGCCCCAGCTTCATCAAGCTCGGCCAGATCCTGTCCACCCGTTCCGATCTTGTGGGCGAGGCCATCGCCGCCGATCTGGCGGAGTTGCAGGACAAGCTGCCGCCCTTCCCCGCCGAAGAGGCCCGCCGAATCATCGAGACGGAGTTGGGCCGGCCGATCGACGAGCTTTACGAGAGCTTCGACGAGAAGCCGATCGCCGCCGCCTCGATAGCCCAGGTCCATTTCGCCATCATCGCCAAGCGCCCGGACGGCGCCGACCCGCGCGGCGACTACGCGCGCGGCCATGACGGGAGGGGAGAGCCGAACGACCCTCGCTCCCGCGAGGTCGCGGTCAAGGTGCTGCGTCCGGGGATCGAGCTGGCGTTCCGCCGCGACCTCGACCTGTTCCGCTGGCTGTCGGAACTGGCGCTGACGGTTCAGCCCAGATTGAAGCGGCTGCGGCCGGACGAAGTGGTCCAGATCTTCGCCGACACCGTGCGGATGGAGATGGACCTGCGGATGGAGGCATCGGCCGCCTCCGAGCTTGCCGACAACTTCAGGGGCGACGACGCCTTCAACGTGCCCAGGGTGGACTGGGACCGCACCAGCCAGCGCGTGCTGACGCTGGAGCGTATCCGGGGCATCAAGGTGGACGAGGTGGACCGCATCCGGGCGGCGGGCTTCGACCCCGACGACGTGCTGGCGCAGGCTTCATCCTCGTTCTTCAACCAGGTCTTCCGCGACGGCTTCTTCCATGCCGACCTTCATCCCGGCAACCTGTTCGTCAACGAGAGCGGCAACATAGCGCCGGTCGATTTCGGGATCATGGGCCGGCTGGACCGCGCCACCCGCTACTATCTGGCCGACATGCTGCTGGGCTTCCTGAACGGCGACTACCGCCGGGTGGCGGAAGTCCACTTTCAGGCCGGCTACGTCCCGGCCCACCAGAACATCGAGAACTTCACCCAGGCGTGCCGCGCCATCGGCGAGCCGCTGCTGAACAAGCCGCTGCACGAGATCTCCATCGGCCGTCTGCTGGCACAACTGCTGGCGGTGACCGAACAGTTCGAGATGGAAACCCAGCCTCAGCTTCTGCTGCTTCAGAAGAGCATGCTGACGGCGGAAGGCGTTGGCCGCGCGCTCAACCCCGACATCAACATGTGGGAGTTGGCGGGTCCGCTGATCGAGGACTGGATGCGGGAAAACCGCGGCCCCGAAGCCCGCGTGG
>NZ_JCACHA010000010.1:0-4574 GCF_059503625.1 Skermanella sp. | reverse complement strand
TTCCTTGATTTCTTTGGCTCATTGACAGGACATCATGACGAAAGAAAGCGCACCCCTGAAAGTCGGCGTCCGGTTACGTCACGCGCGCCTGTTGAAGGGCATGCGCATGAAAGATCTGGCGACCGCCGTCGACTGCGACGAGAGCATGATTTCCAAGATCGAATCCGGCAAGGTCTTGCCTTCGATCCCGATGCTCAACAAGCTGGTTCATGCGCTGGACCGGGATATGGCGTCGTTCTTCGGATTGAGGATCGACGAACATATGCTGGTGCAGAAACCCGACGAGCGCCTGAAGGTGTTCGTGGATGCGTTGAGAGGCGGCACCGGCGTCACTTATGAACGGCTGGTTCCGGTAGGCGCAGGCAACCTGCTGGAAGCCAATGTCCATGTCGTGGCTCCCGGCGGCGAGAAGATCGACCTGATCACCCATCAGGGCGAGGCCGTTGGCTACCTTGTCTGCGGCGAGATCGAGTTGACGATAGACGACACGACATACCGCATGTCCGCCGGCGACTCCTTCTTCTTCAAGGCCTATCTCACCAACAGCTACCGCAATGTCGGCGATGTGGAAGCCCGGATCATCTGGGTGAATACGCCGCAGGTCCACTGAGAGCATGATTTTTAATCATGTGCTTCGATTTCTATCATATTCTGGTATGCCAGATTTTCGACCAAGCTCGAAGCATCCTGAAAACACTGAATTTTCCTGGCGGCAGCTAAACGGCACGGGCTTTGCGATTGCATAGCCGGATGCGTGGGCACGGCTCACGCATCCGGAACAGTCGCAGAGGACCCGTGCCCGATGAACTTCGTCTGGAAACGTCTGCTCGCTACACTGCCCAGCCTTGCGGGCGTCGTCGTGCTGACGTTCCTGTTGTCGCACGCCTTGCCCGGCGATCCCGCCGCCTACTTTGCCGGACCGGCGGCGGACGCCAATTCGATGGCGGAGATCCGGGAGAAGCTGGGGCTGGACCGACCCCTGATCGAGCAGTTCTTCTATTACGTCGCCGATCTGCTACGGGGAAACCTGGGGAACTCGCTGACCACCGGACAGCCGGTGCTGACCGATCTGGTCGACCGCCTGCCCGCTTCGCTGGAACTGTCCGCCTATGCGCTCGTCTTCGCGATCGGCTGCGCCATTCCGATGGGAGTCTTGGCGGCGATCCGGCTGAACCGGCCCGCCGATCATGCCTGCCGCGCGGTCGTCACCGTCTGCGCCGCCTTCCCGACCTTCTTCATCGGCCTGCTGCTGGTCTACGTGTTCTATTTCCTGCTGGGATGGGCACCGGAGCCGCTGGGCCGGCTGAACGAAATCCTCTATACCGCCCCGCCAAGGGTCACGGGCGCCTATACGGTCGATGCGCTGATCGCCGGTGACGGCGAAGTCTTCCGGGCGGCCCTGGCTCAACTGGTGCTGCCCGCGATCTCGCTGGGGCTGTTCGCACTGGCCCCGCTGGCCCGGATCACCCGCGCCGCCATGCTCGAATCCCTGTCAAGCGACTTCGTCCGTACCGCCCATGCCAGCGGGCTGCCGACATCCAAGGTACTGTTCACCTACGCGTTCCGCAACTCGCTGCTGCCGATCTCGTCCGTGCTGGGGATGGTGTTCTCGTTCCTGCTGGGATCGAACGTCCTGATCGAGCAGGTGTTCGGCTGGCAAGGGGTCGGCGCCTATGCGGTTTCCGCCGTGCTCGCTTCCGACTATGCGGCCGTCCAGGGTTTCGTCCTGATGATGGCGCTCCTCTACATATTGCTGAACCTGCTGGTCGATGTCCTGGCGACGCTGATCGATCCCCGCGTCCGGTTCGAGGGCTGAGCGATGACCTTTGCAAACCTGGCCCGGAATACCGGGCACGCCTTCGGCGAAAACCCGCTGACGCTGGCGGCGGTCGGCATCCTCCTGCTTTTGCTGGCCTGCGCGCTGCTCGGCCCGTCGCTGGCGCCCTACGATCCGCTGATGACGGATGCGACGGCGAAACTGGTGCCGCCCAGCATGGCCCATCCGTTCGGCACCGATGCGCTTGGACGGGACATCCTCAGCCGGGTCATCGTCGCGACGCGGCTGGACCTGGGCATGGCGTTTTCCGCCGTCATCCTGTCGTTCGTGGTCGGCTTGGCGCTCGGCTCCGCCGCCGGCTATCTCGGCGGCTGGACGGACAGGATCGTCGGCCGGCTGATGGACACGATCATGGCCTTCCCGCTGTTCGTGCTGGCCATGGGGATCGTCGCGGCGCTCGGCAACAACGTCGCCAACATCATCATCGCGACGATGATCATCAACCTGCCGTTCTACTGCCGCTTCGCCCGCGCCGAGGTCAACATGCGCCGCGACTTAGGCTATGCGGAAGCGGCGCGGATGGGCGGCAACCGGACTTTGACCGTCCTGGCCGTCCACATCATCCCCAACATCCTGCCGCCGATGATGGTGCAGGCCTCGCTCAACATGGGCTGGGCGATCCTGAATGCGGCGGGCCTGTCGTTCATCGGACTGGGGGTGCGTCCGCCGACCCCGGAATGGGGGATCATGGTGTCGGAAGGCGCCAGTTTCATCGTCTCCGGCGAATGGTGGGCCTTCGTGTTCCCCGGTGCGGCGTTGGTGCTGGCGGTCTTCTGCTTCAACCTTCTGGGCGACGGCTTGCGCGACCTGCTCGACCCGAGGAAGCGGGTATGAGCGACCATCTGACGATCAGCGATCTCAACCTGGAATTCCGCACGCGCCACGGGACGGTACGCGCGCTGGAGGACGTCAGCCTGACCGTCCGGCGCGGCGAAATCGTTGGGGTGGTCGGCGAAAGCGGCTCCGGCAAATCGGTCATGGCCTATTCCGTGATGGGGCTGAGCGACGCGGCGGCCGAGATCAAGCGCGGGTCGATCGTTCTGGGCGGCATGGACCTGCTGACGACCAGGGGCGAAGCGATGCGCGCCATCCGCGGACGCGAGATGGCGATGATCTTCCAGAGCCCGCGAACCGCGCTGAACCCGATCCGCAAGGTCGGCCGCCAGATCGAGGACGTGCTGCTGGAGCATGCGGCGATCCCGCGCCGGGACCTGAGGAAAGCCGCCATCGCGGCACTGGAGCGGGTGCGCATCCCCGATCCGGAACGCCGTTACAACGCCTATCCGTTCGAGCTTTCCGGCGGGATGTGCCAGCGCATCATGATCGCGATAGCGCTGGCCTGCTCGCCGTCGCTGCTGATTGCCGACGAGCCGACCACCGGCCTCGATGTGACGACGCAGGCCGTCATCATGGACCTGATCCGCGACAAGAGCCGCGACAGCCGCATGTCCACGCTGCTGATCACCCACGATCTCGGGCTGGCCGGCGAGTACTGCGACCGCATCGCGGTGATGCATGCCGGCCATGTGGTGGAAATAGCACCGACCGAGGTCCTGCTGGCGCACCCGGCGCACCCCTATACGCGCCAGTTGCTGGCCGCGACGCCGACCCCGAACTCGACCATCGACACGCTTTCCTCGATCGGCGGGCAGTTGCCGGACCTGCGGCGCGAGTTGCCGCCGTGCCGGTTCAGCGAGCGTTGCGTCCGGAAGATGCCGCAATGCGACCTTCCGCTGCCCTGGACCGAACTGTCGCCCGATCATCTCGTACGTTGCAGGGTGCCGCTATGACCGCCCTCCTGGATGCCCAAAACCTCAGCAAGCTGTATCCGGTCAAGGGCAGCGCCAAGGGATCGCTGCTCCATGCCGTCGATGACGTCGACCTGCGGATCGAAGCCGGCGAATGCGTCGGGCTGGTCGGGGAAAGCGGCTGCGGCAAATCCACGATGGTCCGGCTGCTGGCGCGGCTGATCGATCCGACGTCCGGCAGGATCTTCCTGGATGGCGGCGACGTGACCGCCGTCACCCAGGCGCAGTTCGTCGCCTCGCCCGAGCGAGGCCGCATCCAGGTCGTGTTCCAGGACCCGACCGAAAGCCTCAACCCGTCGTTCCGCGTCTTCCAGACCATCGCCGATCCCCTGAAGCGGCTGCTCAAGCTGCGGAACGCCGACGACATCGCCGCCAGGGTCTACCGCGCCGCCATGCTGGTGGGCCTGCCGCGCGAACTGGTGCAGCGCTATCCGCACCAGTTGTCGGGAGGACAGCGGGCACGCGTCGGCATCGCACGGGCCATCGTGGTGGAACCGAGGCTGCTGATCCTGGACGAGCCGACATCCGCCCTCGACGTTTCGGTGCAGGCAGTCATCCTGCGGCTGCTGGCCGACCTTCGGGCACGTTTGGGAATGAGCTACCTGTTCGTGTCGCACGACCTGAACGTCGTCCGCCTGCTCTGCTCCCGCGTGGTCGTGATGTATCTCGGCAAGGTGGTGGAGGTGGCGCCCGTCGAGCAACTGTTCGCCAATCCGCGTCACCCCTATACCAAGGCCCTGATCGCCTCGATCCCCGATCCCGCCCGGCGCGGGGAGGCAAGACCCCGGCTGGACGGAAACCCGACCAGCCCGATTTCCCCCGATCCGAACGTCTGCCGGTTTCAAAGCCGCTGCCCGATCGCCAGCGCCGAATGCCGGACGATCATGCCCGAACTCCGCGATCTCGGCGGCGGACAGTCCGCCGCCTGT
>NZ_JCACHA010000009.1:0-4576 GCF_059503625.1 Skermanella sp. | reverse complement strand
GCCGCCGGCGAACTGAGCAGGCTTGCGACGATCCTCGACCAACTCGTCAAGGGCTACAAGCTGGCAGCCTGACGGCCCCTTCTCTCCCCCATGCGGCGCTGCTCTGGCTTGCCGCCGCATGTCCGGCTATGGTCTTGGCCTCCGGCGCTGGAGAGCGGCGATCCGGACAATTTGCCACAGGCAACAACAAGGGAGAAAGAACATGACGGGCACCATTGCGGCGCGTCTTGCTGAACTCGGTATCGACCTGCCGAAGCTGCCGGCACCGGCCGGCGCCTACGTCCCTTATACGATCTCCGGCAAGATGCTGTTCATCTCCGGGCAGATCCCGATGCGCGACGGCGCGCTGTCCCATACCGGCAAGGTCGGTTCCGACCTGTCGGTCGAGGACGGTTATGCCTGCGCCCGCGTCTGTGCCCTGAACATCCTGGCCCAGGCGGCCGCGGCGTGCGGCGGCGATCTCGACAAGATAGCGCGCTGCCTGAAGCTGGGCGGCTTCGTCAACTGCGGTCCGGACTTCAACGACCATCCCAAGGTGATCAACGGTGCGTCGGAACTGATGCTCCAGGTCTTCGGCGACAACGGCAAGCATGCCCGCTTCGCGGTCGGCGCCCCTTCCCTGCCGCTCGGTTCGGCTGTAGAGGTCGAGGCGATTTTCGAACTCTTGTAATCGTCTTGCGCCGCACCGCAAAAGCTCTAATTCTGTAGGCATGCCAGACGGAAAAGATACTGTTACGGTCAAGGTGATGCCGGGCATCGGTGCGATTGACGCCGCCGCTTGGGATGCCTGTGCCGGCGAGGAAAACCCATTCCTCAGTCATGCCTTCCTTAAGGCGCTTGAAGACAGCGGGTCCTGCCGCGCCGCGACCGGGTGGCAGCCGCAGCATCTTGCGCTGGAAGCGCCTGACGGCAGCATTATCGGAACGGTTCCGCTCTATCTGAAAAGCCATTCCTCCGGCGAATACGTGTTCGATCACGCATGGGCCAATGCGTACGAACGGGCGGGCGGCAGCTACTATCCGAAACTTCAGGCAGCGGTGCCGTTCACTCCGGTTACCGGCCCGCGCCTGCTGCTGCATCCGGACGCGCCGGAGGGGGCGGCTCAGGCATTGATAGCCGCCCTCGAGCAACTGGCGCTGCGGCATCAGGTTTCCTCGGTCCACGTCACCTTTCCGACCGAAGCGGACTGGAATACCTTGGGCGAAGCAGGCTGGCTCCAGCGGATCGGCCAGCAGTATCATTGGGAGAACCGAGGCTACGGCAGCTTCGACGACTTCCTTGGCGATCTGAATTCCCGCAAGCGAAAGAGCATCCGCAAGGAACGGCGCGAAGTCGCCGAAACCGGAGTCAAGATCCACACGCTGACCGGCGGCGACCTTCGCCAGGAGCATTGGGACGTCTTCTATAAGTTCTATATGGACACCAGCGACCGGAAATGGGGCAGTGCTTACCTGAACCGCAAGTTCTTCCGTCTGCTGGGTGAAACCATGGCAGATCGGGTCGTGCTGATCCTGGTTGAGGACGATGGAGAGTGGGTCGCGGGCGCCCTGAATCTTCTCGGTGCCGATACCTTGTACGGCCGAAACTGGGGATGCAACGCTACCTACAAGCACCTGCATTTTGAAGCGTGCTACTACCGCGCCATCGATTTCGCGATCGAGCGCGGTTTGAGCCGGGTCGAAGCCGGCGCCCAGGGTCAGCATAAGATCCAGCGTGGCTACCTGCCGACTCCGACCTACAGCGCCCACTGGATTCGCGACCCCGGCTTCCGGTCGGCGATCGAGGACTACCTGAAGCGCGAACGGATTGCCGTTGTCCAGGATATCGACGCCTTGATGGACGACAGTCCGTTCCGTCAGGAGAACGGGTAACGGTCAGCCGCGCCACCGGGAGAGAATCGATGCGGCATCGCCATGGACCAGGGGCAGTCGCTCACGTGGCAGCGCTCCATCGACTCGCAGGCCCAGGAAAGTCTCCACCATCGGCTCGGGGCCGCCGGTGACCTTCACCTGCCCGCGAGCAGCAATATGAGGGTGATCAGGCACATCGGCGAGTTCCGCGACGGTTTCCAGACAGCAGTCCACCCCCGCGAACAGCGCCTCCCAATGGCTCAGCGTTTCTCCCGCGAAGGTTTCGGCGACTTCGGCTATCAATCCGTTCTGCGGGATCGGATCCGAATGCCGGCCGATCAGCTCGGGCTTGCCGCCGGTCGTGCAGAAAGTCGCCCAAAACTTTTCCTCGATGGATCCGAGACTGACAAAGCGGCCGTCGGCTGTCCGGTAGACCCTGTTATATGCGGCTCCTCCCGTCAGCATGTCCTCCCCAGGACGGGGAGGATGGCCCCGGCGGGCCATCGTCAGCGGCCAGGATTGCCAGCCGAGCACGGTTTCCATAAGGCTGATGTCGAGATAGGCTCCCTTTCCCGTCCGTGAACGGCGGAACAGGGCAGCCGAAACCCCCGCGACTGCCTGTATGGCGGCGGAATGATCCGCCACCGGTGGATAGCTCATGACCGGAGTTCCGCCGGCGCCGGACGCCGCCAAACCGCCCCCCAGCGCCATATAGTTCAGATCGTGGCCGGCGCGTAGGCGGTAAGGACCGCCCTGCCCCCAGCCCGACAGAGCCACATGGATCAATCCGGGATTTATCGCTTCCAGCCGGGAATGGGAAAATCCGAGCTTGTCCAGCGTGCCTGGGCGAAAACTCTCGACCAGGACATCGGCGTGCTCGACCATCACCTCGAACGTAGCCCGGTCTTCCTCACCCTTCAGATCGAGCAGGACGACCGTCTTTCCGGCATTCACCAGCTTGTAGGCTGGAGCCAGACCGTCGCTGTCGACCCCGCCAAGGCGCCGCATCGGGTCACCCGCCGGCGGTTCGACCTTGACGACATCGGCGCCGAGATCGGCCAGCATCTGGCCGGCATAGGGTCCCGGCAGATATTGGCTGAGGTCGAGTACCCGAATTCCCTCCAGCAGCAGATCCACCATTGTCAGCCGGTCCCGAACTTCAGCAGACCGGGCGCCTTGTCGATGATTTCCTCCAGGATGGCCTCAGCCGTATCGAGGTCGGCTGCGAGACCCGTGCTCAACCTGTTCAGATAATCTGGCCGCCGCAGTTTCTCGCGCGCCTCGTAGAGGCTGTGCAGCTCCGCGATGAAGATTTCGCGTGCTCCCAGCGGCAGGATCGTATTGGCCGAGAGCACGAAGAAGAACCGCATGCTGGCCTTGATCAACAGGCCGAGCATAAGGATGTCCATCCGCTCGAACTCGCTCCTCAGATCGTCCGCCTTGCCGTCGGCAATATGCTTTAGACGTCCCTCGATCAGAATGCATAAGGCCTTGAACTCGCCGACCTTGTCGCGGAAGTGACGGTAAGCGATGAAGCTGTTGTTCGCAGCCTCCTTCTGGGCATCGACGGCGAGCTTAGCCGCTTCCCGGGCCTGCCGCTCAAGTGCATGAAGCAGGCCTTCGACTTCGCTGCGCTTATAAGTGCGTTGAACCACAGGAGACATCCGGAGAGTAGCTGTGGGCTAATCTATTAGCATGCGATGCGAGTGGCGTCACGCGATCACGACATGCATTTGTGCCCTGCGGCAAAAACGAAAGCGGGGCTCCGAAGAGCCCCGCCGCCGCAATCCTATCCGGATCGTCAGTCCAGGATCGTCAGTCCAACCTCAATCCACCATCTCGGGGACTTTTTCCTCTTCATGGTCCGTCGGCGGCGGATCAGGATAGATGAAGGTCAGCTTGTCGTCGGCAACCGCGACCTTGACGTTGCCGCCCTTCGCCAGCTTGCCGAACAGCAGTTCCTCGGCCAGCGGCTTCTTGATGCTCTCCTGGATCACCCGGGCCAGCGGCCGGGCGCCGTAAAGCGGATCGTAGCCCTTCTTGCCAAGCCATTCCCGAGCTTCGTCGGTCAGTTCGATCGACACGCCCCGGTCGGTAAGCTGGGCTTCCAACTGGATGACGAACTTGTCGACGACCTGGCCGATAACCTCGGGCGACAAGGCCGAGAACGGGATGATGCTGTCCAGACGGTTGCGGAACTCCGGCGTGAACATCCGGTTGATCGCCTCCGTATCCTCTCCGACTCGCGCGGCCCGCTCGAACCCGATCGCGGGCTTCGCCATATCGGACGCACCGGCATTGGTCGTCATGATCAGGATCACATTTCGGAAATCGACGGTCTTTCCGTTGTGGTCCGTCAGCTTGCCGTGGTCCATCACCTGCAACAGGATGTTGAACAGATCAGGATGTGCCTTCTCGATCTCGTCGAGCAGCAGCACGGCATGCGGGTGCTGATCGATGGCATCGGTCAGAAGCCCGCCCTGATCGAAGCCGACATAGCCCGGAGGAGCACCGATCAGGCGCGACACCGTATGACGCTCCATATACTCCGACATGTCGAAGCGGATCAGTTCGATCCCCAGCGTCAAGCTGAGCTGGCGCGCCGCCTCCGTCTTGCCGACGCCCGTCGGACCGCTGAACAGGTAGTTGCCGATCGGCTTCTCCGGATCGCGAAGGCCGGCGCGGGCCAGCTTGATCGCCGAAGAGAGCGCTTCGATCGCCTTGTC
>NZ_JCACHA010000008.1:0-4584 GCF_059503625.1 Skermanella sp. | reverse complement strand
CGAACGGGAAGAAGAAGCTGGTCAGGATCTCGGTCATCGTGGCGCTGTCGCCGCCACGCATGGCTCGGTAGAACCGCTGGGCGAGTTCCGGCACGAAATTGAACACGGCGGACGAATAGGTCGTGACGCCTACAGCGTTGAATGCTTCGGCGTAGAGTTCATGCGTAGGCATGCCGCCGATATAGCAGAGGCGGTCGCCGAGCTTCGCCGTAATCTCGCGGACCACGTCGATCTGGCCGGTGCCGTCCTTGAAGCCGATGAGATTGGGGCACTCGTCCGCCAGCCGGGCCAGCGTGTCGGCTTTCACGACGGAATTGGCCCGGTTATAGATGACGACGCCGACGCCGGTGGACTGGCAGACCGCCTTGACGTGCTGGTAGATGCCTTCCTGCGGCGCTCCGATCAGGTAGTGCGGCAGCAGCAGCAGGCCGTCGGCATGGGCCTGTTCGGCCTCCGCCGCGATCTCCTGCGCCAAGGCGGTGCCGTAGCCGCAGCCGGCGATGATCGGAACGTTGCCGGAGGATTCCTTGGCGGCCTTTGTGACCTGCCCGATCTCGCGCGGGGTCAGTGAGAAGAACTCGCCCGTCCCGCCGGCGGCGAACAGCGCCGCGGCGCCGAAGCCCGACAGCCATTCGACATGGCTGCGATAGCTTTCCAGGTTGAGCCGCAGATCGGCATCGAAATGTGTGACCGGGAACGACAGCAGGCCGGAAGATAGGGCTGTCTTGATTTCATCGGGGGACATGCTTCGTCCTTCTCATCATATGACCGTTACAAGACTCATATGATGAGAAGGGAAGGTCTGTCAATCATTATCGGTCGCGGCCTCCGGCCGTTTCGGGCGGGTCAGCGCGCGGTATCGCTTGATGCCGCCCAGCAGATGGCGGCGCATCGCTTCGCGCGCGTGCTCCGGATCGCGCGCCCAGATCGCTTCGGCGATGTCGGTGTGCTCCGCCAGCAGGATCTTGTCCCGGTTCGGCAGCGGATCGACGCCGCCCATGGCGGTGCGGAACTTAACGCGCGGGATGATCCGGCGGCCGATCTGCTCCAGGAAAGACTTGAACCGGCCGTTGTTGGTGGCTTGCGCTATCGCCATGTGGAAGTCGAAATCGGCCTGATCTGTCGGCAAGCCCTTGGCGACCAGATCTGCGAATGCTTCCAGCCTGGACTGTATTTCGGCTTCCTGCGCCGGCGAACTGCGCAGCGCCGCAAGGCCTGCGGCTTCGACCTCGATGCCGATGCGGAGTTCCAGTTCCTCGATGATGTCCGATATCTTGTCCGTCGCCTGAGTGAAAAGCTCCAGGCTTTCCGGCGCCTGTCGCGGCCCCAGCACGAAGACGCCGACGCCGTGCCGGGATTCGACCAGCCCGTCGGCCCGGAGCGCCGCGATCGCTTCCCGGATGACCGTGCGGCTGAAGCCGAACCGCTCGACCAGCACCGGCTCCGCCGGCAGCTTGTCGCCCACGGCGTAATCGCCGTCCTCGATCTCGCGCCGAAGTATCTCGACCACCTTGGAGCTAAGGGTCCTGCGCGCTCCGCTCCGTTCCACGATCGCCATTCCCCAGGCTCCCCGCACATGTCCTTATCGGCCGCTGTCGCGCGGTCCTTTGGTAAACCACTACTCCTATGATGAGGTCGGCGCAAGTAGTCATCATATGAGTTGGAAGCTCACGCCTCGTAGGCCAGCCTCATGTTCCCCCAGTGCATGTCGTCCACCATGATCGGGCAATCGGCTTCCTTGAGGAAGACCACCTGCCCGCCGCCCATGTCGCGGTCGTACGTCTGGCAGAAGCTGGGCGAGCGGTTGTGGGCGGCGAGCAGGCCGGCGCGGTCGTCGAAGATGCGGCGGTTGCGGGAGTTGGCGGTGTTCCAGACCGCGTCGCCGGGACGCTGCGGCAGGGAGCAGGACTTGTTGTGAGTCGGGATGTAGCCGTTGCGGTCGACCGCCGCGCAGAAGACGATGCCGGGCGCCTGCGTCAGGACCGGTTCCTGCAAGCCCGGCAGGATCTCGTCCGCCAGGGCCAGGAAGCGGGAGGTGTGCTGGACCGGATCGGTGCCGGGGATTTCCCGGTAGTCCTCGTCGAACAGGGAGTCGTCGTCGATGCGGCCGGAGCGGAACGCCTCGTCGAAGGCATGGGACGCCTTGGCGGCGGCGGCCGAGCAGATGGCCACCATGCGGCGGTCGCGTTCGGCCGTGCGCTCGACCACGGCGACGACCGCCGTCCTCAGCGCGTCGGTCAGCTTGACGAACTGGACGTGCAGCGCGCCGGCGGCGGGCATCAGGGCACGTGCCTGGAAGACGCCGACGCCGTCGATGGCGACCGAGATGACGCTGCCGAGCGTCAGGTCGGGCGGCGGCGCGCCGTTGCGCGGGCGGACCAGCGCTCCGACCGTCGACAGGTCGACGACGACGGACGGGATCGCGGCAAGGCCTTCCGGCGTCATCGTGGCCGGCAGGGCGACCGGGACGCGGACATGGTCGTCCTTGACGGTCGAGGTCGCGACGATCCGGACGATCCGCTCCCTCATCGCCGTCATATCGGTGTTAAGCAGGCTGGACATCGAGGCCAGCGCCAAAGCCGACTGGCGGTTGCTCTCGGCGTTGCGGGCGACGTTCTGGAGCCGGCCGGCGACCTGCGTCGCGGCGCCCGCGACCGACGACATGCGTTCCTCGATCACGGCAGCCGCGCCGCGCTGTTCGTCGGTCGATGCCGACACCGCCTGCGCCGCCTCGTTCGCCCGGCCGATGGCCTCGGCCACGCCGGCCATGGTGGCTGCGGTCGCGGCGGTGCCGTCGCGGATGCCGTCGGCCTGGGCGGCGACGCCGGCCAAGCTGGACTCCGTCTGGCCGGCTAGGCTCTTCACCTCGTCGGCGACGATGGCGAAACCTCCGCCCGCCTCGCCGGCCCGCGCCGCCTCGATGGTGGCGTTGAGGGCCAGCAGCCTGGTCTGGCTGGCGATGGTGCGGATCAGCACGACGACTTCGTTGATCCTGTCGGCGGACTGGGTCAGGGACTCGACGGAAACGGTCGCCTCGCGCGTGCGCACGGCGGCATCCCCCGTCACGTGCGACGCCTCTACCGCCCGGCTGCCGATCGTATCGCCCAGGTCGAGCAGCCGGCGGGCTGCCTCCGCTGCGGACGACACTTCGGCCGAGACGGATTCCGCGGCGTTCGCCATTTCTGTCACGGCCTCTTCCAGCACCCGGCTGTTGGATGCGACCAGCCGGGCGACCTGGGAGAAGCGGGCGGCCTTGTGGGCGACTTCGCCGATCGTGTGCATCGCCTCGCGCTCCACCATGTCGGAGAGCGTCAGGATCTCGCTCTTGAAGGCTTCCGCCGCCCCCTTCTGGACGTAGGCCGAGATCGACAGGCTGACATCGTAGAGAAGCGCCCGCAGCACCGCCTTGACGTCGGCGGAGGCGCGGGAGGCGAAAGGATGGCGCGCCAGCACGGCGTCGAGCATGCGTTCCGCCAGGAACAGGTAGCCGCCCAGATAATGTGTGGGATCGAGGCCGATGCGCTCATGCGCCGCCCCGATGCGGACGGTCCGCTCGCGGTAGGCTTCACCGAAGCCGTCGGTCAGGAGACCGCGCCAGTGTTCGGCCTGCGCCTTCTTCAGCCGCTGGTGTCCGCCCGCTTCGGACACCAGCGCCGACATGGCAGGGTCCTGTTCCAGCTTGTCGTAGAAGCCGTCAAGGGCGCCGTCCAGTGCCGCCATGATGGCGGGAGCCATGACCTTCAGACGTTGCGTTACATCCCCGTCGATGCTGAAGAATTCAGCGTCCGCCGTCGCATCCGTCATCCTGTCGTTCTCGCGCATGTCGTTTCCCCACTTCCGGTGACGCGGACCCTGTATGGTGGTACGCGTCACTGGAAAGAAGCAATTTTAGACATATGCGGCAGGTTCTGTCCTGCGTCATGGCCGCGCGGAGCAGACTGAGGCTTACGACTCCCTGTCCACCTGCACGACCCGGAGGTTGTTGGTGGTGCCGGCCTGGGCGAAGGGGATGCCGGCGACGACGACGATGTTGTCGGTCGGATTGGCGAAGCCTTCCGAGTGGGCGGTCGCCGCCGCGCGCTGGACCATCTCCTCGTAGGTGGTGATGTCCTCCGACAGGATGCTGTGGGCGCCCCACAGCAGGCAGAGGCGCCGGGAAACGCTTTCGTCGGGGGTCAGGGCCACGATCGGCACTTGGGGCCGCTTGCGCGCGATCCGCGCGGCGGTCGTGCCGCTGGACGTGAAGGCGACGATAGCGGGGGCGTGGATCGCCTCTGCCAGATCGGCGGCGGCGGCGGCGACCGCGTGGGGGGCGGTCTGTTCCTCGCCGGGCTTGGTGGCTTCGATGATCGAGCGGTAGAGCTTGTGCTGTTCGGTGCTCCGGATGATCCGGTCCATCATGCCGACCGCTTCGATCGGATAGCGTCCGGTCGCGGATTCGGCCGACAGCATGACGGCGTCGGCGCCGTCGTAGATCGCGGTCGCCACGTCTGACGCTTCGGCCCGTGTCGGCGTCGGCGCCGCGACCATGCTGTCGAGCATCTGGGTCGCGACGATCACCGGCTTGACCGCAAGGCGGCAGGC
>NZ_JCACHA010000007.1:0-4590 GCF_059503625.1 Skermanella sp. | reverse complement strand
CGCTATAGCCCGCTCGACCAGATCACCACGCAGAACGTCAAGAACCTGAAGGTCGACTGGAGCTTCTCCACCGGCGTCCTGCGCGGCCACGAAGGCGGCCCGCTGGTGATCGGCGACGTCATGTACGTCCACACGCCGTTCCCCAACCTGGTATACGCCCTCTCGATCAAGGAGAAGGGCAAGATCCTCTGGAAGTACGAGCCGCGCCAGGATCCCAACGTGATCCCGGTGATGTGCTGCGACACCGTCAACCGCGGCGTGACCTACGCCGACGGCAAGATCTTCTTCGGTCAGGCCGACAACACGGTTGTGGCGCTCGACGCCAAGACCGGCGAAGAGGTGTGGAAGGTCAAGAACGGCGACGCCGGCAAGGGCGAGACGCTGACCGCCAACCCGGTGGTCGTCAAGGACAAGATCTTCGTCGGCATCTCCGGCGGCGAGTTCGGCGTCCGTGGTCACCTGACCGCCTACAACATCAAGGACGGCAAGCAGATCTGGCGGGCCTACTCGACCGGTCCCGACAAGGACGTCATGATCGACCCGCAGAAGACCACCATGCTCGGCAAGCCGATCGGCGACCGGGACCTGGGCGTGTCGACCTGGAACGGCGACGAGTGGAAGATCGGCGGCGGCACCACCTGGGGCTGGTACACCTACGATCCCGAGCTGAACCTGATATACTACGGCACCGGCAACCCCGGCACCTGGAACCCGGCGCAGCGCGCCAAGGACGGCAAGCGCGAAGGCAGCGACAACAAGTGGTCGATGTCGATCTTCGCCCGCGATGCCGACACCGGTGCGGTCAAGTGGGTGTTCCAGAAGACCCCGTTCGACGAGTGGGACTATGACGGCGTCAACGAGAACATCCTCGCCGACATCACCGTCAAGGGCAAGCCGGTCAAGGCCCTGGTCAACTTCGACCGCAACGGCTTCGCCTACACGCTCGACCGCGTGACCGGCGAGCTGCTGGTGGCCGAGAAGTACGACCCGAGCGTCAACTGGGCGACCCATGTCGACATGAAGACCGGCCGTCCGGCCGTGGTCGACAAGTTCAGCACCTTCGCCAACGGCGCCGACACCAACTCCGAAGGCATCTGCCCGGCGGCGCTCGGCTCCAAGGACCAGCAGCCGGCGTCGTACTCGCCGGACACCGGCATGTTCTACGTGCCGACCAACCACATCTGCATGGACTACGAGCCGTTCGAAGTCTCGTACAGCGCCGGCCAGCCCTATGTCGGGGCGACGCTGTCGATGTATCCGGCGCCGAACTCGCACGGCGGCATGGGCAACTTCATCGCCTTCGACGCCACCACCGGCAAGATCGTCTGGTCGAAGCCGGAAGCGTTCGCGGTGTGGAGCGGTGCTTTGACCACTAAGGGCGGCGTCGCCTTCTACGGCACGCTCGAAGGCTATCTGGTGGCGGTCGACATGAAGGACGGCAAGGAGCTGTACCGCTTCAAGACCCCGTCCGGCATCATCGGCAACATCAACACCTTCGTCGCCGGCGGCAAGCAGCACATCGCCGTGCTGTCGGGCATCGGCGGCTGGGCCGGCATCGGTCTGGCGGCTGGCCTGAACGATCCGCATGCGGGCCTGGGCGCCGTCGGCGCGCACGCTTCGCTCGGCCAGTACACCAACCTGGGCGGCGTGCTGACCGTCTTCACCCTGCCGGACTGACAGTCCTCTGAAAATGGGCAACCAGACCGCGCTTCCTCCGGGTGACCGGAGGGTGCGCGGTCTCAAGAAGACGATGATCTGACAAAACTCCCGGTGTTCCCGTCCCTCCGCGGGCGGGGACGCCGGCCTGCTTTACCGGATACTGAACGCCATGAACTTTTCCAGCCTTACGCGGGTCGTGACTGCCGGCGCCGCCTGTCTCTTCATCGCTGCCGGAACCCTCCACGCCCAGGAGGCCGAAAAAGAAACCGATCCCTATGACAAGCCTTACATCATCGAAGACGGCAAGGTCGATCAGGGAACATACAACGGCTTTCGGCGCTATCACTCTTCCTGCCATGTCTGCCATGGACCTGACGGCCTCGGCGGGTCCTTCGCCCCTGCCCTGGTCGATTCGCTGAAGGTGCTCGACTACGACAAGTTTTCCGAGATCATCGCCAACGGCAAGGCCGAGAAGGGCGCCAGCGGCCAGCGCGTGATGCCGTCCTTCGGCACAGACCAGAACGTCATGCTGCATGTCGCCGATATCTACGGCTACCTGAAGGCGCGCTCCGACGGGAAGATCGATCGCGGCCGGCCCGAGCGAATCAAGAAGTGACGCGTATGGCGTCACGGAGGTCCGACATATGATGGCAAGATCCTGGATAGCCGCCGCCGCCTTCCTGGCGGCGGGAGCGGCGGCCACAGACACGGTCAAGGCGGCTGAATTCGTAAAGCCCGATGCGCTTCGCGTCTGCGCCGATCCCAACCTCCTGCCCTTCTCCAACGACAAGCTGGAAGGGTTCGAGAACAAGATCGCCGCGATGATCGGCGAGGAGCTGGGCGTTCCCGTCGTCTATACGTGGTGGCCGCAGACGATCGGCTTCGTCCGCAGCACGCTGCGCGCCCGCAAGTGCGACATCGTCATGGGGGCGGCATCCGGCGAAGGCCTGATGCAGAACACCAATCCGTATTACCGGTCGGTCTACAGCCTCGTATACCGGGAAGGCGCCGGTCTTCAGGCCAAGTCGGTCGGCGATCCGGCCTTGCGCGACCTGCGTTTCGGCATCGTCACCAAGACTCCCGGCGCCACCGTCGTGACCATGAACAAGATCTCCAAGCTGGAGCCCTACGAGCTCGACATCGATACCCGGCAGGACAACCCGGCCCGCCGGGCGATCGAGGATGTCGGAACGGGCAAGACCGACGCCACCGTCATCTGGGGTCCGATCGCCGGCTACTTCGCCTCGCTTCAGCCGACCAAGCTGGCGGTCGTCCCGCTGGTGGACGAGAAGGGCACCAGACTGGACTTCTCCATCACGATGGGCGTCCGGGGAGAGGAGCCGGAGTGGAAGCACTGGCTGAACGACTTCATCGCGCGCCGCCAGGGCGACATCGACGCGGTGCTGGCCCAGTACCATGTGCCGCTGCTGTCCTCCAATGGCAAGTTGCAGTCCGCCAGCGTAGCGCAGTGACGATCCGGCCGGCCGCCGCCCTGTTCGCGGCGGCCTTTCTTCTGGCGGCGCCCCTTGTTCCGGCAGCGGCCTTGCTTCCGGGGCTGTCCTCCGCCGGTTCCGCCGCCGAGTACCGGATGTCGGACTACCGGTCGCCCACCCCGGCGACCGTTCCCGGAGCCCGGACGGTCACGACCGCCGAAGTCGAGGAACTTGCGCGGGGCGGCGAGGCCGTCCTGATCGACGTCTACCCGGCCCCGCCCAGGCCTGCCGGTCTTCCCGCCGACTCCATCTGGATACCGAAGGCGCGCGACACCATCCCCGGAGCGGTCTGGCTGCCCAATACCGGCTACGGCGCCCTGCCCGACGGCATCGAGGCGTATTTCCGCGACAACCTCCAACGCCTCACGGGGGGCCGGCTGGACCGTCCGCTGGTGTTCTTCTGCGAACCCGCCTGCTGGATGTCGTGGAACGCGGCGCTTCGGGCGGTCGAATACGGCTACAGCGCGGTGCTTTACTACCCGGAAGGTGCGGCAGGCTGGGAAAAGGCCGGGCTTAAGCTCGCCCCGCTCCGGCCGGCGCCGGGCGGGGCTCCTTAGGTGCCGTCATTCCATGTGGCTGGCGATGGTCCGCGCCAGGGTGCCCAGCCGCCGCTCGACGATGACGGGCTGCTCGCAGAGAGCGCCCAGCGAGCGCTGACGCTCCTCGACGATGCGGCGCTGCCACGCGAGCCGTTCGGTCAGTTCCTTCATTTTCGCCTCGTCCTGGGGCTGCGCCGCGCGGACGCGGTCGAGCTCCCCGAGGGTGGCGTTCATGTTGCGGAGCTGTTCCTGCTGGGCGCGGGAAAACCGGCGGATACCGTCGATCGCCTTGCCCCGCGTCCGGTTCGCCTCGTCGAAGATCCCGGCGAACAGCATGGTCAGCGTCTGTTCGCGGTTGTCCTTGACCGATTCGGCGAAGCTGTCCAGCGCCTGGGTCGCCTCCTCTTCGGGCACGGAGCGGGAAACGGCCCGCGTCGCAAGGGATGCCACGTCAGGGTTGTCCGTCCAGGTCTTGAGGTAGTCGTTGATCGGAGGACCGGCCCAGATCGACGCCGCCGAAAGCGTCGGCACGAATACCTGAACGCAGGGCCAGTCCGGCGGCGTCTCGACCCGAGGCTGAGCCCCGGCAGTCCCGGTGAGTGCCGTCAGGACGATCGTCGAGGACAGGAGAGGCCTGATGGTACGCCAGAAACGCATTTCGTTCCCCAAAGTCGCTTTTGTTGTCGTTTTCCGTCGTCGCTCGCCGCAGCCGTGCTGCGCTATAGATAGTTCACAAAGGAAGTATACACCGATGTTTCGCCCGATTGCGCTGCTGTTAGCGCTTCTGCTGCCGGTCTTTCCTGCCTATGCCGTCACCCGCGCCGCCGTCTTCGATATCGAGTTGCAGGACACCAGCGGCGAGCCGAACACGCCCGCCCAGGCCGAACGCATCAGGGCCA
>NZ_JCACHA010000006.1:0-4596 GCF_059503625.1 Skermanella sp. | reverse complement strand
CTGGATCGCCACCATGTGGGGCGGTTCGATCGAGTTGAAGACGCCGATGCTGTTCTGCCTGGGCTTCATCTTCCTGTTCACGCTGGGCGGCGTCAGCGGCGTCGTTCTCGCCAACGGCAGCATCGACCAAACCCTGCACGACACCTACTACGTCGTCGCCCACTTCCACTACGTGCTCTCCCTGGGCGCCGTGTTCTCGATCTTCGCCGGCTGGTACTACTGGATCGGCAAGATGTCTGGGCGCCAATATCCGGAGTGGGTCGGGCAGACGCATTTCTGGCTGACCTTCGTCGGCACCAACGTCACCTTCTTCCCGCAGCACTTCCTGGGCGCCGCCGGGATGCCCCGGCGCATCGTCGACTACCCCGATGCCTACGAATCGTGGAACATGATCTCATCCTACGGGTCGTACATCAGCTTGATCGGACACCTGTTCTTCCTGTTCGGGGTGTTCTACACGCTGACGCGGGGCGCTCGCGTCGGATCGAGCTACTGGGGACCTTCGGCGACGACGCTGGAGTGGACCGTCAGCTCGCCGCCGCCCTTCCATCAGTTCAACGAACTGCCCCGCGTTCACTGACGGGCAGACCGCGGCTCCCGCCCGATCCCCGGAAACGGGCGGGAGCCCGTCCGGTGACGCCCCCAACTCGTGCCGTCCCTTTTGTCGGAACATGCCCATGAGCCACCTGATCCTTCTGGGAGATTCCATATTCGACAACGCCGCCTATGTCGCGGGCGGGCCTGACGTCGTACGGCAGGTGCGTGACCGCTTGCCCCCTGGCTGGACGGCGACGTTGAGGGCTGTCGACGGCAGCGTGACGAACGGGGTCGAGCGGCAGCTCGGCCGGCTTCCACCGGATGCCGGCTACCTCGTCGTCAGTACCGGGGGAAACGATGCCCTTGGCTATGCAAGCATCCTGGAAGCGGCCGTCCACTCGGTGGCCGAGGCGGTGGACAGGCTCGCCACCGTCAGGGAGCGGTTCGGACAAGACTATGAAACGATGCTCGACCGCGTGCTGGAGCATGGGTTGCCCACTGCCGTCTGTACGATCTACGACACCCGTATCCCTCCGCCCCGATGGCGGTTGGTGGTGACGGCTTTGTCCGTGTTCAACGATTGCATCACCCGGAGCGCCTTCGCCCGCAATTTGCCGGTCATCGATCTGCGCCTCATCTGCGATCGGGACGAGGACTACGCCAATCCCATAGAACCGTCCGTGCGCGGCGGAGAGAAGATCGCGGCGGCAATCGCCGGACTGGTGACCGCTCCTCCCGGTGACCGATCCCGGTCGGTGGTCATAGCCAGGTGAGAGCCTCGGCAGACCAGCCGCCGGCTGGTCCCGCCGAAAGCAGCAGGCCGGGCGATACGCCTGCAAGCAGGACGGTGTGACCGCCGCCGAGATCGAGCAGCGTCGATTCCGCCAATTCCTGGACATCGCTGACGAGCCGCTGCCCATCCTGCGTGGCGAATGAAAGCCTGTCCCGGCCGATCTCAAAATCCCGGACGATGTCCATTCCCGACCCGGCGCCGAAGACGAAGATGTCGGCGCCTTCTCCGCCGGTCATGATCGTGGCCTTGAGCCCGCTCACCAGGATGTCGTCGCCTGCGCCGCCGTTCAGGATATCCTCGCCGGAACCGCCATACAGGATGTCGTCGCCGCCGCCACCCATTGCCGCCAGATCGGGCGTCCGGCGCATTTCCCAGTGACCGTAATGAAGGATATGGAAGCCGCCCTCGACCGCGCTGCCATAGGCTTCGACGACGTCGGGACCGAATATGCGCCAGGAATTATGACCGGCTTCGGTCCCGACGGAGGGGTGAAGGGAGTTTTCCTGCGGCAGCCATGTCCATGGGTACAATTCGGTGGAACCGGCACCGCCATCCAGAACTTCCCATTGGCTGAGCTCGAAATGAAAAGCGCCGGGAGTTTCGCTGAACGCCAGTGACGGAGCCGAAACGTCGAACGAGGCATACCCTTGATACGGGCTCGGTCCGCTTCCGGACCATTGCTCGCCGGACTCGGCTCCCCAATACGACCATTCACTTCTGCCGGGTATCCAATCGAAGGTTAGGGTATTGCTCGCGGCGATGATATCGCCGCCGGCGCTGCCCAGTTCGACAACCATGTTTCCTGTATCGAAACGCATGCCCGGACCCCCCTCAACCGCCGCGATGCACGTGACGGAAGACTATGTCCTGCATGGTTGCCATCCGATGAATCATACCGGAGAGTTGTGTCGTGGAACTCAGGCCCAGGCGTCGCCCGGCATGTCGCGGCCGACGCGGCAGCTGCCGCTAAGCGGAAGCGTCGTCGCGACTGCGTAACTCCGGCTTCGAATGGGCTCCCTTGTCCAGGATCCGCCGCATGATCGACCGGCTGGTCGTCAGCCGCGTTCTTTTCCTGGTCTCGAGCCGGCGTGCCTCGCAGACCGCATGACGAACCTGGGCGATCATGCGCTCCAAGGCAGGCCTGTCCTCCGGCGGGAGGCGTTTAGCCAATTCGACCAGATCGGCAAGCCGATACAACAGGGCGCACAAGGTATCGCGATCGGTTTTCATTCGATGGATCATCTCCGGTGATGAGCCTCTGATCGGGTCGAAACCCTCCCTCTCTTGAACAGACCGGACAGTATCACCGAATGTTGCAGTGCAGCAAGACAATGCTGCGGCTCAGGCCGTGGGATTGCGACCCTGCGGAGCCGGGCGTCGCCCAGGGTTCCGTGCGGCGCAACGGTCGCGTCAGCGCTCGATGCCTATCATGTGCCGCCGCAGTCGGTGCGCGGCCTGTTCTACACCCAGCGTTTATCCGGTGAAAACCGGCTGCTCGGCTATACCGCATGGATGCACCTGATCGACCAGCCGGGCTCCCTTGTCATGGATGTCGACAGGTCCTGCCGGTTCGAGCAGGCCTATACCCGCGGTGAAGCCGCGCTTCCCGGCATCTACCGGCCAGCCTTCTGAACCGGGGTCCTTTTCGATCGGCTTCCTTCCCGGGTTGCGCATCGGACCCTCGCTCGATCAGGCGGCCTTCGTTTCGGCGGCCAGCACCGCGACGAGGTCGGCCGCCGGCAGCGGGCGCGACAGGGGGGCTCCTTGCCCCGCCCACTGCGCGCCGAAGCCCGGCTCGCCGGCCGACTTGCCGGCTGCGTTCAGGGCTTTCCCGGCGTCGTACGCGATCGGATAGGCCGGGATCTCGTCAGCAGCAACGGCGGCGCCCAATGCGGTGAAGCGGTTGGCGAGGCACCGCGCCGGGCGTCCCGAAATCGCCCGCGTCATGACCGTGTGGAATGCCGCATCGCTCGCCAGGGCCGCCCGGTAGCCGGCATCGGCCAGCGACTCAGGGCACGCGATGAACGCCGTGCCGAGCTGTGCGGCACCCGCTCCAAGCCGCAATGCGGCGGAGATGCCGGCGCCGTCCATGATGCCGCCGGCGGCGATCACGGGAACGTCGATCTCACGCACGAGCAGGCGGGTCAGCGCCATCGTGCCTAGCCTGTCGTCGCCGGCGTCGGGGTTGAAGACGCCGCGATGGCCGCCGGCCTCGTAGCCCTGCGCCACGACGGCATGCACGCCCGCAGCCGCGAGCATCCGCGCCTCGTCCAGGCTGGTCGCCGAGCCGAGAAGGACGATTCCGGCGTTCCGCAACGCCTGTACCCGGTCCGGCGACGGCGCGCCGAAATGGAAGCTCACGACCTTCGGCCTGTGAGCCAGGAGTGCGGCGAGCATGTCGTCGTCCTCGACGAAGCTCTTGTAGATCTCGGAAAGGGCGGCCGGCGGTGCGGCACCGAGGCAGTCGAATTCGGGGCGCAGCCGATCGATCCAGGCGGCCTCGACCGCCGGGGCCGGTTTTGCCGGCTGGTGGCAGAAGACGTTGACGTTGAAAGGACGGTCGGAGCGGTCGCGGATCTCCGCCATCATCGTGCTGGCACCGGCGGCGTTCGTGGCGCCGACCCCGATCGAGCCCAATGCCCCCGCATTCGCGACGGCGGCGGCCATGGCGGGCGAGGACACCCCGGCCATGGGGGCCTGGACGATCGGCAGCTCGATGCCGAGCAACGTGAGCAGCGCCTGCGGTGAAGCTGAGGATGGCATGCCGGCTCTCCCATTGGGTGTTGGTCGAGGTTATTACCCCAGCGCACCGAGATTGCACATAGTCGGCGCATGAGCGACTTCCGGGCCGGTCCGGGCCGACATGCATATTGTTACTTATACCAACGGCTTTAAAGATTGACCTGTGCCCAGTCGCGGGTAGCGATGCTCTGGATTCTCCCTTGGTTTGAGGCGAGAGCATTCCAGGCGTTGCAGCAGGCATCGAGGATGTCGTGGTAATTTGGGAAGACCCTGTTGCTGAGGTAGTTCTGTCGCAGGAATTGCCAGATGTTCTCGATGGGGTTCAACTCGGGAGCATAGGGCGGCAGGTGGAGCAGGGAGATGTTGTCCGGGAGCTTCAGCTTGCCGCCCTCCTGATGCCATCCAGCACCGTCCAGAGTGAGTACGGCGTGGTGGCTGGGCAGGACAGCGGCGCTGATCTCAGCGAGATGCCTGTTCATCATGTCGATGTTGACGGTCGGCAGGACGAGTATGCGTGTCGCCCG
>NZ_JCACHA010000005.1:0-4600 GCF_059503625.1 Skermanella sp. | reverse complement strand
CGCCTTGTCGAAGAAATCGTCGTCTTCGGCCATGACGTCGGAGAAGAAGATGTTCGGCGACTTGCCGCCCAGTTCCAGCGTGCAGGGAATGATGTTTTCCGACGCATACTGCATGATCAGGCGGCCGGTCGTCGTTTCGCCGGTGAAGGCGATCTTGGCGATGCGGCGGTTCTGCGCCAGCGGCTTGCCCGCTTCGACGCCGAAGCCGTTGACGATGTTCAGCACGCCTTCGGGCAGCAGGTCGGCGATCAGCTCGACCAGGACCATGATGGCCATCGGGGTCTGCTCGGCCGGCTTCAGGACGACGCAGTTACCGGCGGCAAGGGCGGGAGCCAGCTTCCACACGGCCATCAGCAGCGGGAAGTTCCAGGGAATGATCTGGCCGACGACGCCCAGCGGCTCGTGGAAGTGGTAGGCGACCGTGGTGCTGTCCAGCTCGGCGGCGGAGCCTTCCTGAGCGCGGATGCAGGCGGCGAAATACCGGAAGTGATCGACCGCCAGCGGCAGGTCGGCATGGGTCGTCTCGCGGATCGGCTTGCCGTTGTCGATGGTCTCGACCAGCGCCAGCAGGTCCAGGTTCTCTTCCATGCGGTCGGCGATGCGGTTCAGGACCTTCGCCCGTTCGGCCGGAGAAGTCAGGCCCCACTTCTCGCGCGCCTTGTGGGCAGCGTCGAGGGCCAGTTCAATGTCTTCGGCAGTCGAACGAGCGATCTCGCCGACCGGCTTTCCAGTAATTGGCGTGATGTTGCTGAAGTAACGACCCTGAACCGGAGCTACCCACTTGCCACCAATGAAGTTATCATACTTCGAACGGATGGCCACTTTACCATTCAACTTATCGAGAGCCTGATGGATCATTTCGTCCCCCTTTGCCACTTCAATGTTTAGCCTGCTGATGACCATATGAATGCATCATTTCGGGGGCGGCTGTATATGATACCTTAGACCCACTGCGACGTATTGTCCGTCCGTCATTAGTTCAACGAATGCGCAGTGACGCTGAATGAGGGAGGCGTGAGCCAGTCGACTGCCGCGTCGCTGAGGAATACTGGAACAGCGCGTCAGACCAGAGGCATCGAAGCATGACTGATCTGGAACGTTAAACGTCGGGCTGAAGAGGCTCGACCTACGTAAGCGTGCTCGTGAACAATGGCAGGAGCGCCGGTCGAAAGGACTGCGTGCGGTTGTAGGCGGGCCTCTTCAGCCCGATATCCCTGCCGGAACCGTCACTATCCAGGTCTTTGAAAACTTTGGTGCCCCCGGCCAGACTCGAACTGGCACGTCCTTGCGAACAACAGATTTTGAGTCTGCCGCGTCTACCGATTCCGCCACAGGGGCTACCTGGGGAAAGTGCGCGGATCATACTCACCGGAGGCCCCGGGTCAATCGGAATCCGTTGCAATATCTCGCACGCATTGACCTGTAAGGGTCAAGGTCCGGGACGATCGGGACGATTGCGTGCAGTGCGGCACACTGTTATCTACGGACGCTTATTCAGATCACGCCATAGCCCGGCCCGCTTTCCTGATCCCACTTTCCTCAACCAGATGAGATTCCCTTGATCAGACCGCTTTACGACTGGACGATGCGCCTGGCCGGCCATCGCCACGCCATGTGGGCCATGGGCTTCATATCGTTCATCGAGAGTTCGATTTTCCCTGTCCCGCCCGATGCCCTGATGATGCCGATGGTCCTGGCGCGCCGGGACAAGGCTTGGCGGATCGCCACGGTCTGCACGCTGGCCTCGGTGGTCGGCGGGCTGTTCGGTTACATGATCGGGTATTTCCTGTGGGATGCCATCGGTCAGCAGGTGATGGACTTCTACGGCTACGCCGCGAAGATGGACGAATTCGCCGCACTCTATAACGAGTGGGGTTTCTGGATCGTCGCCGGGGCCGGGTTCACGCCGTTCCCCTACAAGGTGATCACCATCGCAAGCGGGCTGACGCAGCTCGACCTTGCCGTCTTCATGGCGGCCTCCGTCATCTCGCGCGGCGCCCGGTTCTTCCTGGTGGCCGGACTGCTGTGGTATTTCGGTCCACCGATCCGGGTCTTCATCGAAAAGCACCTGGGCCTGCTCGCATCGGCATTCTTCGCGCTCCTGCTGGGTGGTTTCGCCGCCGTCCGCTATGTAATGTGACGGCCTTGCACCCCCGGCTCCCTCGTGCCGGTTACCAACCGCGGCTCCGGACGACATCACCATGGCCATCGCAGACCTGTCCACATCGCGTATTTCAGCGCTTTTCCTGCTGGGCGCCAGCGCCGGATCGCTTCTGGCGGCGTTCTTCTTCCAGTACGTGATCGGTCTTCAGCCCTGCGTGCTGTGCATCTGGCAGCGCTGGCCCTATGCCGTCGTGATCGCGCTGAGCATCGTTTCCCTCGCAGTGGCTACGGATGCCCATAAGCTTCGCGCCGCCCTGCTGGCGCTTTGCGGCGTGGCCTTGCTGGTCGGCGGCGGCGTCGCGGTCTTCCATGTCGGCGTCGAGCAGCACTGGTGGACCGGAACGTCCGGCTGCGGTGTCACGGCCACTGCGGATTCCATCGACGCCTTGCGGGCACAGATCATGGCGGCACCGGTCGTACGGTGCGACCAAGTCGCATGGTCGCTGTTTGGAATCTCCATGGCGGGATATAATATCCTGATCTCGCTGGTCCTTGCGGCCGTCGCCTTCTTCGCGGCGCGGCGCGCATTCGGATCGGCCGGATAAGACTCGACCGGATGAGACTCGAGAGGAGCGAACCATGACGGCAACGACGGAACGGCCCCAGATTTCCGCCCCGGAGGAACTCGCTCTGCTGGAGGCGCCGAAACGGCCCCGCCCCCGCTATTTGCCCGGCGATCCGGAAGACCGGGAGCGGCTGGCGCGGATGATCCGCGTCGATCATGCCGGCGAGTACGGCGCCAAGCGGATCTACGAGGGCCAGCTTGCCGTCCTCAAGCGCACGCCGGCCGCCAAGATCATCCGGCATATGAAGGATCAGGAGCAGGAGCACCTGGACACCTTCGAGCGCCTGATCGTCGAACGCCGCGTCCGCCCGACCGTGCTGCACCCGGTCTGGCACGTCGCAGGCTTCGCGCTGGGCGCCGCCACCGCCCTGCTGGGACAGCGCGCCGCCATGGCCTGCACGGTCGCGGTGGAGGAAGTGATCGACGAACACTACGCCGAGCAGGCGGAGCAGCTTGGCGACTCGGAACCGGAGCTGAAGGCTACCATCGAGAAGTTCCGGGCGGAGGAGCTGGAGCACCGCGACATCGGCCTTGCCCACGAGGCGGAACTGACGGCGGGCTATCCGGTATTGACCAGCCTGATCAAGGCCGGCTCGCGCGCCGCCATTTGGGCGGCCCAGCGCTTCTAAGGGAAGCGCCGGCGCGGGGCGACCCGAGCGGAGCCCCGCCAGGACGGCGACCGTCAGAACGGATCGAGTTCGGTATCCCAGTAAAGAAAATCCCGCCAACTTTCATGCAAGAAGTTTGGCGGGAAGGATCGTCCGTTTTCCTGAAGCTGAAACGCCGTGGGCTGGAACGGCGGGTAAAACGGTATCATGCCACACTGCTTGGGGAGCCTGTTCCCTTTCCTGAGGTTACAGGCGGAACAGGACGTCACGACGTTTTCCCACGTAGTTCGCCCGCCTTTGGAGCGCGGTATCACGTGGTCGAACGTCAGCTCCTGAGTCGGAAAAGGCTCGTTGCAGTACTGGCACGAAAAACGGTCGCGCAGGAAGACATTGAAGCGGGTGAAGGCCGGACGACGGGTCGCCGGGATGTATTCCTTCAATGAGATGACGCTGGGCAGCTTTATCTCGAAGTTGGGCGACCTGACGACTCGATCATATTCGGAAATGATGTTGACGCGGTCGAGGAACACGGCCTTGACAGCTTCCTGCCAGGACCACAGAGACAAAGGGAAGTAGCTCAGCGGACGGAAATCCGCATTCAGTACCAGCGCCGGACAGTGATCGGGTGGTGGTGCCAAGCCCACGCCCTCCTCTGGTTCCCTTGCCCGTCAGGCCCGAATGCCTGACCTGGATGTTCTTCTCTCATAGAGCATCCTCGGCCCAAACTCAACAAGTTGGACCGGGAACCATCCCGAACTTCATGACACTGTAACTATCGGGGTAGCGTGGCGGATCTTGCAGGGAACTCCCCTGCGCCGCCGCCGCCAGGATTCAGCCGAGCAGCGACCGCTTGAGGAAGAACCCGCCGCGCATCAGCCCTTCCTGGTCGATCCCATGCCCCAGGCCCGGCCGGACCTCCACATCCACCGGCACGCCGGCGGCCTGCAGGGCGGACTGCGCGGCAGGAAGCGCCTGGGCGGGAACGACCTGATCGGCGTCGCCGTGGACCAGCAGCACGGGCGGACGCGACTTGATTTCCGCGGTCAGAAGGTCGGGCGCCAGCAGCGCGCCGGAATAGCCCAGCACGGCAGCGACCGGCTCCGGCCGGCGCAGCGCCACGTACAGCGACGTCATGGTCCCCTGGGAGAAACCGACCAGCGCCAGCTTGTCCGGCGTCAGGCCCCGTTCCGCCAGCGCTTCGTCGATATAGGCGTTGATGACGGGAGCGACCTTCTTGACGCCGGCGGTCATGGCTGCCATCGAG
>NZ_JCACHA010000004.1:0-4613 GCF_059503625.1 Skermanella sp. | reverse complement strand
TCGGCCTGAAGAACCAGCGGGGTGCCAAATGAGGAAGTCGCCGGCCAAGGTCAGCGCGGTCCGAAAGGTCCGCTGCGCCGTCTATACCCGCAAGTCGACCGAGGAGGGGCTCGACCAGGAATTCAACAGCCTGGATGCCCAGCGCGAGTCCTGCGAGGCTTATGTCGCCAGCCAGAAGGCGGAGGGCTGGATGCTGGTGCCCGATCGCTACGACGACGGCGGTTTCTCCGGCGGCACCCTGGAGCGGCCTGCGCTCCAGCGCCTGCTCCGGGACATCGAGGGCGGCCGGGTCGACGTCGTGGTGGTTTATAAGATCGACCGGCTGAGCCGGGCACTGATGGATTTCGCAAAGCTGGTCGAAGTATTCGACCGCCAGGGCGTCACCTTCGTCAGCGTCACTCAAGCGTTCAACACGACGACGTCCATGGGTCGGCTGACGCTGAACATCCTGCTCAGCTTCGCCCAGTTCGAGCGCGAGGTGATCGGCGAGCGCATTCGCGACAAGTTCGCTGCCTCGCGGGCACGCGGCATGTGGATGGGCGGCCACCCGCCGCTGGGTTACGACATCCGGGAACGCAAGCTGGTGGTCAACGGCACCGAGGCCGCAACGGTGCGGATGATCTTCGAGCGCTTCCTGACGGTCGGATCGGCCACCGTACTGGCGCGCGACCTGCGGGCCGAGGGGGTGACCACCAAGCGCGGCAAGCCGATCGATAAGGGCGACCTGTACAAGCTGCTGAACAACCGGGTCTACCTGGGCGAGGCGGTCCACAAGGGTACGGCGTATGCCGGTGAGCACAAGGCGATCATCGACCGGATGCTGTGGGACCGGGTACGCACCATTCTGGCAACCAAAGCGCCGACCCGCGCCGGCCGGACCCGCTGCCAGACCCCGGCCTTGCTGCGCGGCTTGATCTTCGGCCCGACCGGCTGCGCCATGACGCCGACCCACACCCGACGCCGAGGCCGGCTGTACCGCTACTACGTTTCGATGGACGTGATCAAACAGGGCGCCGACGCCTGCCCGGTGCGCCGGGTTCCGGCCGGCGAGATCGAGGCGGCGGTGATCGATCAGGTGCGGGCGCTGATCCGCACGCCGGAGATCGTGGTGCGCACCTGGCGCGCGGCGAAGGTCGAGGACGCCGTGATCAGCGAGAACGACGTGGTAGAAGCTCTCCAGCGTCTCGATCCGGTGTGGGAGGAACTATTCCCGGCGGAGCAGGCGCGCATCCTCCAGCTGCTGGTCGAGCGGGTGGATGTCAGCCTTGACGGCATCGACATCAGGCTGCGGACCGACGGCCTCACCAGCCTCGTCGCCGACCTGCGCGGCCGGGAGTTGGAACGGATGGCTGCGGCATGAGCAGTGACGCCAACTTCGACCGGGACGGCCAGAGCGTCACTGTCCGCGTTCCACTGAAGATCCGCCGCCATGGCGGACGGAAGCTGATCGTCGCGCCGGAAGGTGCCGCTCCTTGGGCGCCGCCGCGGTCACGGATCGACAACGCCATGGTCAAGGCGATCGCCCGGGCCTTCCGCTGGCGCCGCCTGCTGGAGGAGGGCCAATACGGCTCGGTGGTCGAACTAGCCGAGGCGGAGAAGATCAACAAGTCCTACGTCAGTCGGGTCTTGCGCTTATCGCTTCTGGCTCCGTCGATCATCGAGGCCATCCTGAACGGTCGGCAGCCGCCCACGCTGGGATTGCCGGTGCTGCTGGAGCCGCTGCCGGTGGAGTGGGAAGCCCAGCATGGGCGCTTGATGAATACACAGCAGCTCTCCAAGGAGAAGTAAATTGCAGAACACGTCGCACGCCGTCATGGCCCAGCGTATCGAACCCAAAGATAGCCGCGATGATTTTCCCACTCCTCCGTGGGCTACCCGGGCTCTGCTGGAGCACGTCTTGGATGATCGTCGTGCATTTGAGCAGAAGACATGCCTTGAGCCGGCCTGCGGCGCTGGGCACATGGCACGCCCTCTCGCAGAGTATTTCGGCACGGTCCATGCTTCGGACGCCTACAACTATGGCTACGGGCCGGTACGTAATTTCCTGACCCATCCATACGAGAAGGACTCGGTCGATTGGGTGATCACCAACCCGCCGTTCCGCCACAGCGAGCAATTCGTACATCAGGCCCTGGAAGTTGCCAGGGACGGTGTGGCCATTCTGGCTCGGACCGTTTTCATTGAAAGCGTCGGACGGTATACCAGCCTTTTTTGCCAGATGCCGCCATCAAAATTTGCGCCGTTCAGCGAGCGGGTGGCGATGGTCAAAGGGCGTTTGGACCGGAAAGCAAGTACGGCGACCAGCTACGCTTGGCTGGTGTGGGAGAAGCGATACGTGGGCGCGGAGACCAAGGTTATATGGATACCGCCCTGCCGCAAGCAGCTCGAACGTGAGAACGATTATCCCGAAGGCTCCTTGGAAACCATATCGTGATGCTGATTCCCGTTGAACGCCGAATACGGTGGTGCCAACCAGTCTGAATATCCCGGGCGACTCTTCCTCCCTTGTGACATTTCATGCCTCAATCGGGTTGTATGGCGTGTCCCCCACTCCCAATGGGTGCCGTCATGCGCATCATCGCCGACTGCCACGAACCCGCCGAAATCTTGAAGCTGCTCCGAACCGCTGACGGTGTGGATGGCAGCGCTGTCGAAATCGAGACCGGCTCGCTCGATGTCGGCGATTACCTGATCGGGCCGGGCGCCGCTGTCGAGCGCAAAGCCGACGGGGACTTCGTGGCCTCGCTGCTGGATGGCCGTATGGCTGAACAGTCGGCCAAGCTGCGGGCGACCTACGACAAAGTCGTCTGGATTATTGAGGGCGATCCTTACGACAGCCACATTGCGCTGGAGCCCAAGGTGATCACCGGCGCGATCAGCCACCTCGCTGTGGTCGAGGGGGCGACGGTGCTGAGGACGCAGAGCCTGCAGGAAACGGCGGACCTCCTGCTGTCCATGGCCAAGCGGCTACAGGACGGCCGTCGCGATCTGGCACTGCGCCCCTGCAAGCCCGCTGATCCACGATTGCTGGCCGAGTACATCGTGAGCGGTCTGCCCAGGATTGGACGCACGAAGGCCAGCACTCTGCTGCAGCGCTTCGGCTCAGTACGGGGAGTCTTAACAGCGGATGTTGCCGATATCGCTGCTGTTCATGGCTTCGGCCGAAAGACCGCCGAAGCCATTCGCGCTGCGCTCGACACGCCCTATCAGGATCCGGTGTGAGCAGGCCCCCAACACCGGTATATGGGAACGACTTCTCCCCAATAGGAGTTACAAGGACCTCGGCTTGCGAACTGCCTGATCCGGAGGGCTCAATCGGGGTTTGAAGTGTCACCTCTTTCATCACCAAAGCCCGCCTTATAGATGCGCTAAGCTGCTGGCGGACTTCGAAAAAGATCAATAAGCTGAAGACCAACATGAAGCAGAACGCAGATCTCCGTCAGCTTTAGCTTGAGAGCAGAGAGTATGCTCGGCGAGCGCCTGCCGTACAAAACAGCACTGGAGGATGATAGCTTAACCGTCCGCGTGAAGGGCGTCACTGCGCCTCGGCCCCTCTTGACCCTACTGTTTTGCCTGATGCTGGCCTGCCTACCGGTCCTGGTGACTGCATTGCCGCCCTTGGGCGACTACCCGAACCACTTGGCGCGGGCGCATATTCTGGCTCACTGGCAGGACAATGAGCTGTTCCAGCAGGTCTTTGAGCTGGACAGTCTTTTACTCCCGAATGTGCTAACCGACATCCTGGTCGCTGGTTTCAGCAGGTGGATCGGCACTCTGGCCGCCGGGCAAGGGCTGCTGTTGCTGATTCTGATCCTGACGCTTGTCGGCGCTTTTGTTCTGAATGCGGCGGCCACCAGACAGCCTTCGAACTGGCCGCTAATTGCCGCCTTGTTCCTGTATAATGAAGTTTTCTTCATGGGGTTTCTCAATTATCTGCTCGGCATTGCGCTGGTGCTCTGGGGATGTGCCGCTTGGCTGCTGCTCGAGCCTGACCGCCGTTACTGGCAATGGGCCACAACATGCCTGTTCGCTCTGCTGATTCTGTTTAGCCACCTTGTCGCCTTCGGCCTCTTTGCAGTCGCCATTTTGGTCCTGGAGGCAGATAGCCTCCGGCGCCGCTGGCATGGGGATGTCGTGAAACTGCTGATCCGGATCGCTGTTGTCGCGGCGGCCTTCATACCTGCAGCCTTGCTATACTTTGTGGCCAGCCCAGCTCGTGGCCTGCCCTTTGTTCTGGTCTTCGACCAGAACGATCTGCTGTTCAAGAAGCTATCGCCATTCACGCGGATCCTCTCCTCCGGCAATACGTCGTTCGATCTCGTCGTTCTCGGCGGGGCGGTTCTGATCATCCTAAGCGCATTCATGCGCCGGTCCGTCAGCGTGGAGCCGCGGCTAGCCGCAGTTTCTACTGCCTTTGTGCTGTTGGCACTGATCCTGCCGCACGGAGCAATGGAGTCATACTTTCTCGACAAGCGGCTTCCCGTTCCTGCTGTGATCCTGTTTTTGGCTGCCTTGCAGCCGCGTCGGGAAGGTCACCAAGGTATCTGGGTAGCCGCTATCCTCGCCCTTCTGGTTCTTCGATCCAGCGTGCTGACGCTGAATTGGCAGGCCAC
>NZ_JCACHA010000003.1:0-4615 GCF_059503625.1 Skermanella sp. | reverse complement strand
TCTTATCAGTTCACCAAAAAAAATCGGCAACCGGACGCGGCGACCGCGTCCGGTTGCCCGCTCAGGCGAATTAGGCCTGCGCGCCTTCCGTCACGGGAGCGGTATCGCCCTCGGCGACCGGAGCGGCTTCCTCGTCGGTCGGCAGCTCTTCCTCGACGCCCTCTTCCTGCTCGCCGACATCGATGCCCGACGCGATCATCTCAGCCTGGAGACCGTCGAGGACGGAACCGGCGATCAGGTCGCAGTAGGTGTCGATGGCGCGCAGCGCGTCGTCGTTGCCGGGAATCGGGAAAGCGACGCCATCGGGATCGGAGTTGCTGTCGATCACCGCAACGACGGGAATGCCCAGCTTGTTGGCTTCCTGGACCGCGATCGACTCCTTGTTGGTGTCGATGATGAACAGGATGTCCGGCAGGCCGCCCATCTCCTTGATGCCGCCCAGCGCCCGCTCCAGCTTGTCACGCTCGCGCGTGAGCTGGAGGGTTTCCTTCTTGGTCAGGCCGATATTGGTGTCCTGAAGCCGCTCTTCCATTTCGCGCAGGCGCTTGATCGACTGGGAGATGGTCTTCCAGTTGGTCAGCATGCCGCCGAGCCAGCGATGGTTGACGTAGTACTGACCGCACCGCGAAGCGGCGTCGGCAACCTTCTCCTGGGCCTGGCGCTTGGTGCCGACGAACAGTACGCGGCCACCGCCCGCCACCACGTCGCGAACCGCAGTCATGGCGCGGTGCAGCATGGGGACGCTCTGCTCGAGGTCGATGATATGAACGCCGTTGCGCACGCCGAAGATATACGGCTGCATCTTCGGGTTCCAGCGACGGGTATGGTGACCGAAGTGAACGCCGGCTTCCAGCAGCTGGCGCATGGTGAATGAAGGCATCGGCATGGAAAACAGTCCTTTTCCGGTTACTCCGCCGCGAGCGTGGTCCGCACCATGCGAACACCGGAGCGGGCCATCGGCGAATGTGCCGAAGGACCGCAAGCCCGCGTGAGGTTTTGCGACGCGCGATAGATAGCTTGCCGCCTTCCGTTTGGCAACCTCCGTCATCAGGCGTCGCAACCTGCCTGGAAACGTCGTTTGTCCGATTCGCCGGGTCCCAGCCGAGGACGATCGTTTTCTTCCTAAGCGTCGTTATCCATAAGGAGCAAAAAACGCTTATAGTTGTCATCATCACTGACAAGTACATACCAACGCGTTTAAAGAAGCCATATGGCGGCATGCAAAAATATCCAAGTATTCATCATCATGGTTTCTTAAAGACGAATATGTCGGATTTGATTTCTTTGCATTGAAATTGAAACGCTTTTGAGCCAAAAAACAAATTGTCCACGGCTGGACCGTTCGACGGACAAGAAATATCCAATAATTATGCCTCTGAAGCACGTGCTTCAGTGATCGCTAGAGCTTTGCCAAAGATAAGGAAGAACACTATGTCCTATGCATCCGAGTATCGCATTGGATTTGGAGCTGAGCTTGATGTCAGCAAGCTCTTCGTCCATGTCGACGATACCGAAAACTTCGATGAGAACAGCTTCGCACCGGTCGCCGAGCGCTTTAACAAATATGGCGTCGCCGTATTGGTGTGCAAGGAACGGCCCGAGCCGCGCGTCAACAGTGTCGCCCTCAAGCAGTACTTCGGCAATGTGATCCTGCACGACCGCGCTGACGAAGACGGTATCGTTCCGATCGACCCCACGGATCCAATCCCCGGCTATCTCGGCTCCTCCTGCGCCGATCATCCGCCCCACACCGACGGCGCCTTCTCGCTGGAGCCGGAACAGGTCCTGACCCTGCAATGCATCGTCGCCACCACGGATGGCGGCATGACTCAACTGGTCAGCGGCGACTCGGCGTATGACTATATGGCGCGCAAGCACCCGAAGCTGTTGCCGGCGCTGTTCCGTCCCGATGCGATGAGCATTCAGCGGACCGGTATCCGCTGCCTGCGCCCGATCTTCAACTGGGTCGGCGGCCGGGTGCAGATGGTCTACCGCGAAGACGATGTGGCGGCCACGATCATTCACCCCGAAGCCGCCGAAGCGTTTTCGGTACTGCGCGAGTTCATCATCGATCCGGAAAACATTGTCGAGTTCCGCCTGCAACCGAACTGGATCGTCGTTCTCGACAATCTTCGCCTGCTGCATGGACGCACTGCCTTCCCGACCAGTCAGGCTCGACGGATGAACCGGTTGAACTTCGACGGCACCGGCCCGTTCGGCCGCTATCTCAGCTTCGGCATCATCCCCACCTTCAGCGAGCTGGCCCTCGCAGCCTGAATCATGAAGGCCCGGCGGTGGAAGCCGCCGGGCCTTCATGACTGGGCTTGCAGGGATGTCATGTCTTATAGGTAGCGGTTTAAACTACGGATCGCCGCCGCCAGCCCCTTCGGCTGACACAAGCCTGGTTGATCAGTAAATCAGTAATCGAAGCTTCGATCCGGTGAAGCGGCGGGATGCAGCACCCCTTCCGCCGCACCTTCCCGAAGGTTACGCCACGCGTGCTGAGTCGGCCCGGTCGGAGCGAACCTGCTCCAGGAAACGTCCGACTTCACGCTTGAGAATGTCAGCCTGATGAGACAGGTCATTGGAGAACTCGCTGATCTGCCCGGCGGCGCCCCCCGTATCGCGAGCGGCACTTTCGACGAGGCCGATGTTCCTGGAAACTTCCTGGGTCCCCATGGCCGCCTGATCGACATTGCGCGCGATCTCACTGGTCGCGGCAGTCTGTTCGGAAACCGCCGATGCGACCGATGCACCGATACCGCCGATTTCAGCAATGACAACCGAAATCGAGCCGATTGCCTTGACGGCATCGGCGGTGCCGGTCTGGACGGCTGCGATCTGGGCTGCGATCTCTTCGGTTGCCTTGGCTGTCTGGTTTGCCAATCCCTTGACTTCGCTTGCGACCACCGCGAAGCCTTTACCGGCTTCGCCGGCCCGTGCGGCTTCGATCGTCGCGTTCAATGCCAGCAGGTTGGTTTGGCTTGCGATGTCATTGATCAGGTTGACGATCTGCCCGATGCTCTCGACCGTTTCGGAAAGACGTTGGATCAGGCGGGTCGTTTCCTTGGCCTCCAGATCGGCCCGCGACGCGACCGTCCGCGAGCGTTCGACCTGAGACGCGATCTCGTTGATGGAAACAGCCAGTTCCTCCGTCGCGGCCGCGACGGTCTGAACATTGCCAGATGCCTGTTCGGCGGCGCTCGCTACCGATGTCGCCTGCGTGCTGGTCTCGGTTGCCGTGGATGCCATCTGCCTTGAGGACGACTGCATCTGGGACGCGGCCGTAGTGACCGCATCCACAACGGTTCCGACCTGGCTTTCGAAGGAGTCGGCCAGACCGCGCAAGGCGATCCTGCGATCACTGTCGGCTTGGCGCTTCTGCTCCTCCTGGCCCTGTTCAAGGCGGATCTTCTCGATCGCGTTATCCTTGAACACATTGATGACCCGGCCCATCTGGCCCAGCTCATCCTTCCGGTCCACCATCGGCACCGTGATCGTCAAATCGCCCTCGGCCAGCCGGAGCATTGACTGGGACAGGATGCCGATCGGCTTGCTGACCAGGACTCTCAGGAGGATCAGCAGAAGTCCGATCACGATCGCCAATATGATCGCCGCAGCGACGATCGAGTTCGTGACAACCCGTTCCACTTCCTTCTTGAGCCCTTCCTGGCTCCAGAAGACAGTGAGCTTTCCGATCGGGTCGGAGGAAGTGCCAAAAAACACGTCGGTCACGATTACCGTGTTGCCACGGAATTCATAACCCAGCGTGTATTCCGCGGCTCCCGCCAGCCGGATGGCACGTCCATCACGCGCAAGATCGTCGGAACCGACCTTCGAAGCCGATTCCTCGCCATGCTCCACAAGCACTTCACCGGTCTTGCCTGTCACGCGAAAGGCAAATGCCTGAGCATCCTCGCCGGACGACAGCCGGGCGAACATCTTCACCATGGCAGCGGCCTGCTTGAAGTTGATGGCCGGAGCGATCTGCGCGCCAACGAGTTCGGTTATCGTGGCCTGCGAATTCGCGGCGCCAGCCTTCAATATCTCCTGCTGGGACTGCCCGGATAGCCAGATCATGATGCCGAAGCCGATCAGAACCGCGACAGCGATAGCGAGAGCCACCTTGCGGCCGATGGACACAACGCGATCTCCCTTGCCGTCTTTCGGCTTCCTTACAGCTAATCCAGTGACATCAGACATCAACTTCTCCTTCTTCGAGCATACCCATTGCCGACCTCAGCACGTCCACCACCCGGTTTCATTGCCAATCCGATTTCCGTGGCAGACCAGTGGCTTCGGCCCCCATAAAGCGAGGCTGTGGAAAGTTAAAGTTGCAAGATTTTTGGCTACAGCCAATCTTCTGAGCCAAAAATCTTGCCTATGCATCTCAAAACGCCCCAAACTTCTTCAAGAATGAGATTTTTATCCGTACATGAGTATATCCTATTACCTAACCGCGATATGCATGACAGTTTGTCGCGTTCGGGCCTCACGATATATTGCAGGGAGTGAGTAACTCCTGAAAATTGTAATCTACAACTAACCCAATGCCGTAGCATTCTATCACAGGCTTCAAATTGAAGCTGAAATACCTATTTTTCTCATAGGTGGG
>NZ_JCACHA010000002.1:0-4615 GCF_059503625.1 Skermanella sp. | reverse complement strand
AACTACCTTGCCAACTCAGGCTACGCGTTCGACTAAACCTGAAATGCTCTAGCCAATCGCGCAT
This sequence comes from Skermanella sp., assembly GCF_059503625.1. Classification (NCBI taxonomy): domain Bacteria; kingdom Pseudomonadati; phylum Pseudomonadota; class Alphaproteobacteria; order Rhodospirillales; family Azospirillaceae; genus Skermanella; species Skermanella sp. Next base: position 4,551 of record NZ_JCACHA010000002.1, on the reverse strand, counting down.
GGAACGGCCGAGTTCAATCTCCCGGCTGCCTGTTCGAACTGCTTCTGTTTGGAGGTAAAGCAGGATCATGCGGGCGCGGGCACCGTAAGGAACTCCAAACAACCGAGGTTGGCCGCGGCCTATCTTCATGTGACCTGGCTGGACCAGCAGCGTCACCCGATGCCCAACCTTCTTCCACACCTCATCATCGCCTAGACGCTTGTGAGGAAGAGCCGTCAAGCAGAAGCCGGTGTAGGTGATGCCGATCTTTCCGGCGTCATCGCCCATCACCTCGGCGGCAATATCCACGAGCTTTTTACGCTCAGGTTCCACCATCTGCCGTGCTTGGTCGCGGCCATGCACGAGCACAAGGCGCCGAACGCCGAAGTCGGGCTCCTCTTCGTTGCTCATGGACTCGGCCCTTTGCGTTAGAACTGTCGACCAAAAACGCGAGGTGGCCGTTCACGGTCAACGGGGCAATCACTCACCAAGCTATTTGGAAGTAGTTGAATCTGAGTCTAGTTGAAGTAGTGAGTGAATGCCCTGGGAAAACGCCGATTCCGTGAGTGACTGCCCCAGACGGATGAGCAACTGTCCCGGGGTAACAGCCTATCTTCGGGATTCTTCAAAGGGTGAGTGATTGCCCCATCTGCCGCGACTCGCGCTGCCGCAATCTCCGGGGTGGCGACGGCAGATCACCCTTGCGAGGTGAGGGGAGCCGCACCGACGGCTGGTATTCTCAGGATGCAAGAGCTCCTCCCTCGCCAGGACGGTTCGTCTCAGGAGGGGCGACTACGTCGCAGCATCTGGTTTAGTAGGCTAAGGCGTTGAGTTATCGAGCCTACTTCATGGCCTGCTGGCCCGTCCGACGGCGGATTCCACTATCCATCATCTTTCAGTGCAAGCAGCGCCTGGATCTCCTGAATCCGCGTTCTGACGCGTTCCAAGGTCTTGGCAAGCTTTGCTTCCGAACGCTTCAGTTGTCCGAGCTCCGCCCGCATCTTCACTGGATCTGGTCCCCGAGCTGTGCGCGGCGCCACACCCTCGTGCAACTTGCGGAATTCGATCAACGCATTGCGGCTGACGCTGGGTCGGATCAAGCCTTCTTTCTCGGCAATCCGCCTTTGCTCATTATTGAGCAAAGCCATTTGGTAGGCAGTGCCGTAGCTGCCAGGCAATGCATCCCTCGCTAAGTGACCAGCGTCAACCGCACGAGCGATCACCCGGAACTGGCTCGCCACTGTCTCAGAGAAGGGAAAAAGTTTCCGGAATCCTCGTTTTAGGCTTTCTCGCTCCTGCTCATCCAAAACTGCATCGACCTCGTTCAGCGCCCGGCCGATCTCAATGAATGCGTCGCGGGTCTGCTGCCACGCCACATCCACTTGGCCGCGAAGGGTAATGACTGCTCGGACCTTACGCTGGTCCGCCATCAGGCCAGTGCCAGCGAAGACCTCCTGCAACGTTGTCAGGAGGGTCTCATCTACATGGACAAGCGGCGCCATGTCGCCTTGACGCTTATCGGGTGGACTCGCACCCGGCAACTCCACGTCAGTGTCGACCTGCAGCATGGCCCGACGGGAAAGCCCTCGGACGCGGGTCGAACTCATGCGCATTCCGCCGAAACCTTACCTGAAACCTTCATGCCGGCGGCACGAGACACATAGGCCCAAAGAGCCTCAAATGTTTCATTGGCTTTTCGACTAGAAAGGTCGAGTACCGCTAAGCCCTTTCCTGCGCTGACATGGATGTCTTCCAGCATGGGAATCTCGATCGGGCAGAGTGAGCCCGCTTTGAGGAGCTTAGTTCGCACCGCGTCGTAACTCTTCACTCGGCGGTTCGCCTTGTTAAGCACGAAGCTTGCCGGTACGCCGGCGTCACTCAATGTCCGCATCCAGGGAGTTACGCTATCGACATCATCTTGAGTCGCCCCAGTTGGAACCAAGACGTGATGCGCCGCCTGGCACAAAGCAATCGCCGCACCGTACTGAATCTCAATGCTAGGCGGAGTGTCGATTACCGTCAGGTCGAATTTTGGAGCTTCACGCAAGACCGCCCGCCAATCCGCGAGCGCCATACCGACTACCGGCACCTCCAGGGTCTCGGGATAAGTTTTTCGGACAAGCTCGCGCCGCTGATGCCATTTGACGAGTGTCTGCTGGGCATCAAGATCTACTCCTTGAACCCGCGCGCCCGCGATTGCGGCCGCAACCAGAATGTTGCGGCACACGCTACTCTTCCCAACGCCTCCCTTCGGGCTGGTGACGAGCAGCACCCGCCCCCCGGCGGTCCCCCTAATACGCATCGACTCCCTTTCGGTCCTAACGTCACAACGACGATGCAACTGCTCCACTCGCATCATAGGCAAGAGTTTTACAAGGGAAAACCGGGTGCCCATTCGTATGCAGTCCCTGCGCTCTGAACAGCCAAGTTTTACAAGGGAAAACCATTGAGCAACCCGGAGAGGTTAGCTGAAGCGTCCGGTCTCCCTGTCGATTTCATATGTGCACTACAAAGCTGTGCTGGTCGCCATCGCCGCGCCGTGGGTGTAGGGTCGACCGCTGTCAAACCTGCCCGGCCTCTTCGCACCCACGACGGCTCGGCGCGATCCAAACAGGCAGCACTGCGGCCGACGGGACCACGCACGGGCCGTAGGACACCTCGGGCCGGCGCGGTCCTACGCAACCACTGAGACTACGGCGCGGTCCCTATAGATGCCAGGCCTTGAGTGCATCATCGCGCCTATTTAGCCGACTGGGTCTATGCCCCATGCCGCCGCTCCGGCCTCGACGCCACTAGGTTGCGCTACCCGACTATAGTCACTGCGTAGCTGACCCTGACGCTGTCCATATGTGGCGCGTTTCTGTGGGCTTTGGAAAAGCTGACGGCTTCCGAACAGCAAACTCGGAGTGCGGTATGGACTCGTCTGCCCCTTTGGCAATCGGAACTGGCTATTTTGGGCGCACCGAATCATGTCGTGTCTAGCCCGGCACCGCCGCACAATCACAGTTTCGGGCGGTCGTGACGCTGCCCACCACCGGGGCCATGCCCCTGCGTAAGCTTCCCTGGTGCGGCGGCACCAAGTTGTCCACTGGAGGGCGAACACCATGACACGATTTGGCATGACGCGGCGCGCTGCGTTGCGAGCAGGCATGGCGGGCGCAGCCGGGGCCGCGCTGCCCATTTGCAACATTCACAGCCAGGGTTCAGCAGGGGTACTCCGCTGCGCCTTCTGGGAACATTGGGTGCCCGCAGGCAACCACGTCATCAGCGAGCTCTGCGAGGAATGGGGCGCCAAGAACCGGGTCGAGGTGAAGATCGACCGCTTGGTCTCTGCCGGCAACCAAATCCTGCTGACTATCGCTTCCCAGGCTCTATCGCGGAGCGGTCACGACATTATCGCCATGCCAACCTGGGAGCCGTCCTCCCACGCCCGGCTGCTGGAACCGGTTGACGACGTGGTCGGGCGACTTCAGCAGAAATATGGACCCGTCAACCCGGCGGCCGAATACCTAGCGCGGCGCGACGGCGCCTGGCGCGCCGTGCCCGCCGTCGCCGGCAGCCAGATCAAGTCCGCTTGCATCCGCTACGACTTGTTTCAAGAGCATGCCGGAATTGATATTCGCGCGATGTGGCCGGCGAAAGCGGAGCGCGGCCCGGGCGCCGAAACCTGGAACTGGGATGCCTTTCTGAAGGCGGCGGAGAAGTGCAACGCCGCCGGCTATCCCTTCGCCCTGCCCATGGGTCAATATTCTGATGCGGTTGACTGGGTGGGCGCGCTGTTCCGCAGCTTTGGTGCCAGCATGATGGATGCCGAGGGGCGGGTTACGGTGCGCGGCAACAATAAGCTGAAACAAGCGGTCGCCTATCTCGTCCGGCTTTCGAAGCACCTACCAAACGACGTTTGGGCCTGGGACGATGCAGCGAACAACCGTGCGCTGATCTCCGGCAAGTCGGCTCTGATCTTCAACCCGCCGTCCGCGTGGGCGGTGGCAAAGCGAGATGCGCCGCAGGTTGCCGAGAAATGCTGGTACGCGCCCTTCCCGAGCGGAGTTGAGGGACGCTTCGCTCCATTCTTACCGTTCTTCTGGGGCATTTGGAGCTTCGCGCGAAATAAGACCGCGGCGAAGTCTCTGATAGAGTTCCTCTCCGACCGGCAGAGCGCAGAGCGGCAGTCGACGGCGACCTCGGGCTTCGACATCCCCCCCTTCCAGAGCATGTCCGACTTCCAGGTCTGGGAAACCGAGGGGCCACCGAAGGGCTTCGCTTACAACTACCCGGACAAGCCGCACCAGCAGAGCCAACTGACCGTCGCTTTCGCTCCTGCACCGGCGGATACCGCGGTGCAGGCCTATGTCCAGGCGATCAGTACCAAGATGATCGCTCGTGTGGCACAGGGTGGACAACCCATCGACGAGGCCATGGCCTGGGCCGAGGGCGAGCTCAAAAATTTCGCACGCGGTTGAGGCAAGCGGCTCAACAGCGATCGGGAGAGGTCAAGCAGCGAGCCTTCATTGGTACCCTAGAGCATTTCAGGTTTAGTCGAACGCGTAGCCTGAGTTGGCAAGGTAGTTC
>NZ_JCACHA010000001.1:0-4616 GCF_059503625.1 Skermanella sp. | reverse complement strand
AGCCACTCGACTCCACTTTCGTCGTGATCGAGGAGGTCGAGCTGGAGAACTGGGGTCGGGGCAGCCTGCCGGTCGCCGAGTTCCGCACGCGGCAATCCGAAGGGTGAAACCCAGTCCATCCGGCCTTCCGACAGCGAAATTCTGCCGGCTGCACGTCGCGGCGGCGGGATCCTGGCGGGATGGCCGCACCCTCTCTCCTCGAGTGAGTGCATTATTCGCCAACCGCCTCCATGAGGCTGTCGCGCAGGGTCGAGACGGCCTTCTGCAGCTTCGCGAACTCCTCGGGCGGCAGGCGGGTCTGCTTGATCAGGTTCATGGTCAAGCCCTTTTCGCGCAGGCGGCGTCCGGCCTCGGTGAGGTTCACCCGGACCTGGCGCTCATCCTTGGGGTCGCGCCGCCGTGTCAGGTATCCCATGGACTCCAGCTTCTTGAGGATGGGGGTGAGGGTGTTGGACTCGAGGAACAGCTTCTCGCCGAGGCGGCTGACCGTCTGGTCGTCCTCCTCCCACAGCGCCACGACTGCGATGTACTGGGGGTAGGTAAGGCCAAGCTCGTCGAGGATCGGCTTGTAGGCCCGGCCGAAGGCGAGGTTTGCCGAGTAGACTGCAAAGCACAGGAAGTCGGCGAGCCGGGGAGTGGCAGCCTCCGGTGTGGTGGGTTTCATGCTTATCCTCTCTGGCTCACGAAATGGTGAAGGGCTTTCCCCTATATAGGACGCATCCGATTAAATCGGAAGCTTGATTATCGGCGCTTGAGCGTGCATAATCGTATCGTACTCGATTAAATCGAACACGATATTAAGCGGAAGCTCTCGTCACGCCCAGCCTGGACGCCGTCTCGGCCCAGATGCTGGCGGTGAGGAGAGAGTTACTTGCAAAGGGCGTCAAAACTCGGCGCTGAGCAAGTCCAGCAGAAGTCAAACCGGCTTATCGGTAACCAATTCGGGTCCGACCGCGCATGCCGCCGGGTGACCCGCAGATCATGGAGAACCACCATGTCCAACACCTCGACACGTATTTTCTTCGGTTTCATCGCCGGAGCTCTCTCGCACGTGATCTTCCAGGGAGCGCTCGGCACCCTATACTTCGCCGTCGACATGATCCCGGCGCTGCCGTGGAGCCTGAAGCCGTTGCCCCCCTTTGGTGTGCCGACAACCGTCAACTTCGCATTCTGGGCCGGCCTCTGGGGCATTGCCTACGCGCTGGTCGAAACGCGCCTGACCGCCCGTGTGGGGCGTCTGGCCGGCGGGCTCATCTTCGGCGTCGCGGCACTCCTCGTGCGCTGGCTGGTCGTGCTGCCGCTGAAGGGCGCGCCCTTTGCCGAGGGCCTCCAGGCCCAGGCGGTGACCGTGTATGTCGGCTTCCATCTGATCTTCGGCATCGGTCTCGCCCTGATCTTCGGAGCAGCACTCGCACTCGCCCGGCGAAACACCGGCGCATCGCCCAAGGCGCTGCACGGCTGACCCTCCGGCGCACGTCGCGCCTCACCAACCCACCGCCAACACACCGCCTCGACAGAGGCGAGAGGATCTCGAACATGACCATTGCCCGCTTCCCTCCCCAGCGCCGGACCGGCGCCCCTGATCGGATACCGCTTCCGGCAACGGGAACGAAGTCCCTGACGCTCCGGCTGGCGACAATCGTCGGCGTCGTCGCTGCGGTCGCCGTTCTTTTGAACGTGACCGGAGCGCTCGATTATCTCAGCTTCGCAGAGCTTGCACGCAACCGCGAATGGCTAGACGGGAGGGTGCAAGACCTCGGCTATGCAGCGCCGCTCGTCTTCGTCCTCGTCTACGCCCTGTGCACCGCGTTTTCGCTTCCCACTGGCCTCCTGCTGTCGACACTCGGCGGCTTCCTCTTCGGGACGCTGTGGGGCGGCTTCTTCAACGTGGTCGGAGCGACGCTCGGCGCGACGATGCTCTTTCTGGCGGCGAGAACCGCCCTTGGCGATGCCCTCCGTGCCCGCGCCGGCCCCTCGCTGCGGAAGCTCGAAGCCGGCTTTCGCGAGAACGAGCTCAGCTACATGCTGGTGCTTCGTCTGGTGCCGCTGTTCCCCTTCTGGCTCGTCAATCTGTCGCCGGCGTTCCTCGGGGTCCGCACGTCCACCTTCATCATCGGCACCTTCGTCGGGATCATCCCGGGAGCGCTCGTTTTCGCCAGCGTCGGGACGGGCCTCGGCGCGATCCTGGCGAGCGGCGGCACGCCCAACGGCTCCGCCCTCCTCCAGCCACACGTCCTTCTTCCGATCGGCGGCCTCGTCATCTTGGCGCTGATCCCGGTCGTCCTGAAGCGGTTCCGCCACCGGCCGACCTCCAACCTGGAGCACTCCTCATGAACGGGTCCATCATCAATGCGGACATCGCGGTCATCGGCGCCGGCTCCGGCGGCCTTTCCGTTGCCGCCGGTGCTGCCCAGCTCGGTGCCTCGACCGTGCTGATCGAGAAGGATCGCATGGGCGGCGACTGCCTCAACACCGGCTGCGTACCGTCGAAGGCGCTGCTTGCCTCGGCGAAGGCCGCCCGCCGCTGGCGCGGCGAGCAGGCGCTGGGCGTGAACCACGCGCCGCCAAGCGTCGACTTCGCGGCCGTGAACCGGCACGTCCATGAGGTGATCGCCGCGATCGCGCCGAATGACTCGATCGAGCGGTTCGAGGGGCTCGGCGTCAAGGTAATCAAGGGCGCCGCCCGCTTCGCAGGACCGCGCGAGATTGTTGTCGATGGGACGCGCATCCGAGCCCGTCGCTTCGTCGTCGCGACCGGATCCAGGGCCGCCGTGCCTCCAATCCCCGGGCTCGAGCGCGTGCCGTACTTCACCAACGAGACGGTGTTCGAGAACACGGAGCTGCCGCGTCATCTGATCATCATCGGCGGCGGCCCGATCGGTCTCGAAATGGCCCAGGCGCATCGGGCGCTCGGTTCGGAGGTGACGGTGCTGGAAGCCTTCCGCATCCTGCCGAAGGACGATCCCGAACTGGCGTTGATGCTGCGGGAGCGCCTCGTCGGCGACGGCATTGCTATACGGGAGCAGGTGACGATCGCGGCCGTCGAACCGGAAGACGCCGGTGTGGCCGCGGTGATCGAGAGTGCGGACGGCGGCCGGGAACGGATCGTCGGCTCGCATCTGCTCGTCGCCGCCGGCAGGCGCCCGAATGTCGACGATCTCGATCTCGAGAAAGCCGGCATTGAGTATGGTCTCAAGGGCATCAAAGTCGATGCGCGACTGCGCACCACCAATCGCAACGTCTTCGCGATCGGCGACGTCGCCGGCGGACCGCAGTTCACCCATGTGGCCGGCTATCACGCCGGGATCGTCATCCGCAATGCGCTGTTCCGCCAGCCCGCCAAGGTCGACTACCGCTCGCTTCCCTGGGTCACCTATACCGATCCCGAGTTCGCTCATGTCGGCCTCACCGAAGAGCAGGCGCGTGCGGCCCACGGCGACGACATCACGGTCCTGCGCTGGCCCTATCACGAGAACGACCGCGCCCAGACGGAGCGCGAGACCCACGGCCTGCTGAAGGCGGTGACGACCAAATCCGGTACAATCCTCGGTGCCTCGATCCTCGGGGCGCAGGCCGGCGAACTGATCCAGGTCTGGGTGCTGGCGATCGGCCAGGGGCTGAACATCAAGGCGCTCGCCGGGATGATTGCCCCCTATCCGACGCTCGGCGAGGTTAGCAAGCGCGCCGCGGGCAGCTTCTTCACACCCAGATTGTTCAGCCCGCGCACCAGGAAGCTGGTCCGCTTCCTGTCCTGGTTCGGCTGATCCTCGAACCGACGGTCACGTCGAACCCGGTCCTTCATCCCAAAGTGATTCCGCATCGTCCCCGAACCCGTCAGGAGCCGTTTCCATGCCTACGATCTCAGCTCGCCTTGCGCTGGGCTTCGCCGCCGCAGCCCTCTCGCACGTGATCTTCCAGGGCGCACTCGGCGCCGCTCTCTACGCCGGCAATCTGGTGCCGGAGCTTGTCTGGAGCCTCGAGCCGGTGCCGCCCTTCGGTGTGCCCGCCACGGTCAACAACATGTTCTGGGATGGGCTCTGGGGCATGCTCTACGCGCTGCTCGAACCAAGGCTGACGGCGCGGCTCGGGCGTCTGCCGGGCGGTCTCGTTCTCGGCCTCGCCTCGCTTCTCACATTCTGGTTCGTCGTGCTGCCGCTCAAGGGTGCCGGGGCCGGCGGCGGCTTTCAGGGCGCCGAGGTTGCCATCGATGTCGCCTTCGACCTGACTTTCGGGATCGGCACGGCCATGCTCTTCTGGGTCGGCAGCCGGATTGGCATCGGTACATTGCCGAGGCACAGCTCAACGCTGACCCGCGGTTCGTAACGGCGATCGCAGTAAGCAGACCGGATTGGGAGGCCGGCGATGGCGCCCCGATCCGAGACTGCCGGACTGCCCATGGTTCCTATTACACTTTTGGAAAGGAGACCACCTGTGCAACGGTTTGCTGTCACGGCGTCACGGGAAGGGAAGCTTCCGTACCAGGACGGCAGCATCGTTGCCTGGATTGTCAGAACTTACCACCCCTTGGAGGAAGACGGGAAAGCCTTCGGCCGTCCGCAATCCGGTTCTGTTGCAAAGTTCTGCCCGAGACAAAGCTACCGTGATTTTAGGCCATT